>CANNNB010000005.1 GCA_947505995.1 Comamonadaceae bacterium | reverse complement strand
TTTGTAAGCTTCAAAAATGTGCTTCGGAATGATCATGCCAGCAGCGCTGACCAAAGGATCTGCCCAAAATGGGGAAGCCTTTTGGTATTCGACCTTGACAGTGTGACTGTCTACCTTGGTGACCTTCACGTCTTTGTAAGTTCCGCTGGTGTAAGCAGAAGTTGCAGGATCGGCGGCATAAGCTACAGTGAACACCACGTCGTCGGCCGTGAAGGGCTTGCCGTCGTGCCACTGAACGTTTTTCTTGAGTTTCCAAGTGATAGATTTGCCGTCTCTAGAAACGCCGCCATTGGCCGATGTGGGCACTTCTGCCGCCAAGATGGGAACCAAGTTGCCATCGTGGTCCCATGCAGCCAAAGGTTCATAGAAAATGCGTGAGCCTTCTTGGTCTTTGGTACCACTGGCGAAGTGGGGCTGAAGCAAAGTAGCACCTTGCCACCAGAGCAATTTAAGGGCACCACCACCGCCACGTTTGGTGGGCTTGTAGGTAGAAGCAGTTTGTGCTTGGGCCAAACCTGAAGTGAGCAGCATTTGGGCTGCCATAGGAACAGTCAAACCAGCGCCAATCATGTGGCGAATGAACTGTTTGCGGCTAATGGCATTGTCGCGAACTTGATCGATCAGACCGCGAATTTCACTTTCGTTCATGGTGCTCTCCTGAAAATTTAAATGGACAGTTGTAAAAACATCTCACACACTAACTCTAATCTATAAATCAAACATTAGGGTTTTGCATTAGACAGAATGCGCATAAACTAATTTCATCCGATATCAGATTCCAAAAAGGATCCTTCATGGCTATCAAGAAAAGATCAGTTCAACTTCCCAGCATGACCCCCGGCAGCCATCGCACTGTTTCCGTGCTCAGTTTTGGCAAAACTGGTGCACGACCCAAGGTCTACATGCAAGCCGCCATTCATGCCAATGAAATGCCTGGCACCATGGCGCTCCACCATCTGATGCCCATGCTGGCCGAAGCGGACAAAAAAGGGCTCATCCAAGGTGAGATCATTTTGGTGCCAACGGTCAATCCCATTGGGCAGTCACAGCTTGTAGGCAATTCTCATGCCGGACGCTACAACCACCTTAGCAACGAAAACTTCAATCGAAATTGGATCGACTTGTCGGAACCCGTAGCTCAAAAAGTATGGAAAAAAATTGGCACCCATCCCGAAGCCAATGTGAAGATGATTCGCAAGGCTGCCTTAGAAGCTTTGAAAGAAATGAAGCCTGCCAATGAGCTTCAAACGCTGCGCGTTGAAATGCAAAAACTCAGCACAGATGCCGACTACGTTCTCGACTTGCATTGCGATATTCATGCTGCTTTGCATTTGTTTACCGCTCACAATGACTGGGTCAAAGGGCCCACTGGCCCCATGGGTAACGAAGGCGCAGTGCAAGCTTTGGCGGCAGATCTTGGCGTCGAGGCCACCATGTACAACGACCCCTATCCCAGCACCCTCACCTTTTCAGGGGTGAACAGCGCTTTGTGGGCGCGCCTGCAAAACAAGTTTCCACAAGCCCATATTCCGCAGGCCTGTATGTCGGTCACGCTGGAAATGCGCAGCCAGCACGATGTGAGCGATGCACTGGGCATCTCTGACGCACAAAATATTTATCGCTGGTTGGTCAGGCAAGGTGTGGTTGGCGGAAAAGCTGCCCCTCTGCCCAAAATGAAAAGTCCTGCATCGCCTATCAGCGGCATGGACGTGGGTTACAGCAAGGGAACCGGCTTTTTGGTGTTTCATGTCAAGCCAGGCGCCAAGGTGAAAAAGGGACAAGCCATTTGCGATGTCATTGACCCTGCCAACCCCAACGGGCCCAAAGCCCGCACCAGCTACAAAAGCCAAACAGATGGCATTTTGTTCTCCCGAAGGCTAGATGGCTACCTGTCTTGGCCTGGCCAGGTGATGTTCAGAATTGCAGGGCCCAAGCCCTTAGCCCATCGTTTGGGCATGTCGGGTTTGGACGACTGAAAGACAAGCTTAGATTTTTCCCAAATAATCTGATTTGCCAATTTCGACACCACCGGCGCGCAGCATGCTGTAAGTGGTGGTGGTGTGGAAATACAAGTTGGGCAAGCCATGGCCCAGCAAATACTGCATGCCCTTGTAGTGCGTTTCTTTTTCGCCACGCTTCACCACAATGTCCTTGTCTTCGGTGCCGTCAATTTGCTCGGGCTTGAAAGTCTCTAAAAACGCAATGGTTTTGGCAATGCGCAATTGCAAATCTTTCAAATCTTTTTCGGTGTCTTCATGGGCTGGAATTTCGACGCCCGCTAGCCGGGCGATAAGCCCCTTGCAAACATCGCACGCAATTTGAACTTGCCTGCTCAATGGAAACATATCTGGGTAAAGGCGCATAGAAGCAAAGACCACAGGATCTATTTTTTTGGCTTCAGCATGGGTTTGCGCCTTCTCCAAAAGATGCGACAAATTTATCAAGCCATTGATCAAACGGGGCACGCTGGCTTGGTACATGGAAATGGTCATAAGTTCTCCGGTTTAAAAATACAAAAAAAGCTTGTTCAATCTGCATCAAGAAATCGCTCGACAAGGCGGGTCCAATAAGCGGCGCCATAAGACAAGTTTTGGTCGTTGAAATCGTATTTGGGGTTATGCAACATCACACTGTCTAACCCATTGCCCAGACGCAAAAAACAACCTGGTTTGTGCTGCAGATAGTAGGCAAAATCTTCGCTGCCGGTGACGGGGCCAAAGGGGAAAACCACCTTGTCTTCTCCCACCAATTCGACAGCAACTTGGCGGGCAAATTCAGTCTCAGCTTGCGAGTTAATGACCACAGGGTATCCACGCTCATAAATGATTTCTACATCACCACCGTAAGACTCTACTTGCGCGCGCACCAGGGTCTTGATTCGTCTCTCCAATAACTCCCGAACTTCAGGACTGAAAGAACGAATGCTGAGCGACATGCTTGCAGAATCGGGGATGACATTGGACACACTGCCTGAATGCGCAGTGCCAATGCTAACCACCGAAGTTTGCAAGGGATCAATGTTGCGCGAGACCACCGTTTGCAAGGCCATGATTAAACTGCCCATGATGACCACTGGGTCGACTGTCTGGTGCGGTCTTGCGGCATGGCCGCCTTTGCCTTTGACTTTGATGTAGCACGTATCGGAAGCAGACATGAACGCACCAGCACCCAACATGAAAGTGCCGACGTCTGCCCCTGGGTGGTTGTGAATGCCAAAAATAGCATCGCATGGAAACCGTTCAAACAAGCCATCAGCAATCATTTGCTGTGCGCCACTGTCTTTGCCAGCCTCTTCGGCGGGTTGAAACACCAAGTGAACAGTGCCCTTGAAATTCTTGGTTTTGGCCAGTTGCTGGGCCGCACCCAACAACATGGCGGTGTGGCCATCATGGCCGCATGCATGCATGGTGCCAGCATGTTGACTGGCATAAGGTTTTTGGGTTTCTTCTTGAATGGGCAAGGCATCCATGTCAGCACGCAAAGCAATGCCCTTGCCTTGGCCATTTTTCAAAGTGGCCACCAGCCCATGACCGCCTACATTGCGTGTGACTTCATAGCCCCAAGCTTGCAACTTGTCTGCAACCCACTGAGCGGTTGATTTTTCTTGAAAAGAAAGTTCGGGAAATTGGTGCAAATGACGTCTGGCTTCGGTCAAGGATTCCTGCGCGCCTAGCAAGTCAGTTAATTTACAAAAACAATCGTAACGTGCATTCATTTTGTGTCCTCAATATTGTTTTGGGCTATTTGCACCAGAGTTTAATTGGCTTGTGGGGTGTTATGCGGGGTGTTGCCCGCACCCAAATCCCAGTAAAGTCCCGTCATAACCTGCAGCGCCTCTTTGAGCAGCTCGCGGGGCAAGTGCTCATTGGGCGCATGCTGAGAACAGCCAGGGTAGGAGTGTGGCACCCAGATGGTCTTTAAACCTAGCACATCTGTAAAAATATCATTGGGCAAAGACCCCCCCAAATTGGGCAAAATTGCGGGTGTTTTTTGTGTTGTTTGCTGCAAAGAGTTGGCAGCCCAAGTGACCCATGCATCATCTGGGTCAATGCGCGTTGCTTTGAAAATTTCATCACGTGCCGGCGTAATTTGGACATAGCCAAAACCATGACTGTCCAAATGTCGTCTTAATGCACTCAAGATGTCAGTGCTGTCGATACCCACCACAAATCGCAATTGGCAAGTGGCCTTGGCTCTTGGGGGAATGGCATTCACAGGGTTGTCTGGATTGCCCGTTTTAAAGGCCAGTACTTCAAAGGAACACCAGCCAAAAACTCGTTCTGCAGGGCTCAGGCCAGGCTGGCCCCATTCGGGTTCAATTTGAGGACCATTGGCACCGCCGTCTACCTCACAGTCTGCCAACACGCGCCTTACTGCATCTGGCAAAGACTTGGGTTTCCACTCAGGTACTTTAATTTCGCCATGGTCTGTGACCAAACTGGCTATGGCGTGGGCCAATTGAATGCCTGGGTTAGAGATCAGTCCGCCCCAATTGCCAGAATGGTGTGCGCCAGATCTGGCCTCAATGCTGAGATCAAAGTTCAGACAGCCTCTTGAGCCTAAAAATATCGTGGGCCGGTCTGCTCTAAGGCGTGGTCCATCGGATGCCACCAACAAATCGGCTTTCAGCAAGTCTGAATATTCTGCGCAGACATCCTTCAAACCAGGTGAACCCGTTTCTTCACCCATTTCGATGATGAATTTGGCATTGAAACCCAAACAACCCCGCTCAGCTAGGACGCAAGCCATGGCCTGTAAATTCACCGAGTGCTGGCCCTTGTTGTCGGCAATGCCTCGTCCGTACCAGTTGCCTTCTAATTCGGTCAAAGTCCAAGGCGACAAGCCCTCACGCCATTCCGACTCCAAGCCCCGAATGACATCGCCGTGGCCGTAGCCTAGAACGGTGGGCAAGTCTTGCGATTCAAGGCGTTCAGCGTATAAAAACGGCGCTTTGGCTTTGGGATGCTCAATGAGACGACAAGCAAATCCCATGGCATTCAAGGCAGGTTGCAGCTCCTTGGTTAAATAAGCCAAAAGCTCCGCCGATCTGACGGGATTTTGACTTTCAGTGGGCCTGGCAATTCTTTGTCGGAGCACTTGCTGAAATGAACCGTTGTCAAATTCTGCGACGGCTCTCTGGATGGCGGCTTGTCTGGACATCATCTATTTAGGTGCTTCAAAAATGTCAGACTACCTCAATTTAAGTCTGACGATCAATAATGACTGTACAAACACACAAAATGTGGCGCAAAATTGAATAACTGCGCTCCAAACTTTTACAACATATTGTTTTAAAACCTATAGTTGAACAACAATATGTTAAATAACGACTGGTTAATATGACAACTCACAACCACAATCATTCAAACGACGCCAACCCAACGGATTGGAAGCACCAAGGCGTTCGCGTCGTTCCCGGCAATCAGCTAGACGGCAATGTGCCATCCACGCCAGGCATGGACAGAAAAGCTGCCATCAACTTTGCAAGGGTGGGGGCGGAAAAACTGTGGGCCGGCACCGTGACCATTCACGCCAATGCCAAAACAGGCGCGCACCATCATGGCCCGCTAGAAAGCGTGATTTACGTTATCAAAGGTCGCGCCCGCATGCGCTGGGGCGATCGTTTGGAGTTCACCGCAGAAGCAGGCCCCGGTGATTTTATTTATGTACCGCCCTTTGTGCCGCATCAAGAAATCAATGCCAGCGCCACTGAGGTTTTGGAATGTGTGCTTTGCCGAAGCGATGGACAGGCCGTATCGGTTAACTTGGACATTGAGCCCATCGAAAAACCTGAAAACGTGCTTTGGATTGACCCTACCCACCCCCAAGGCGGGGTCTAATCGAAATCAAGCAGCAAGGTCTTTGCAAGAGAACCAAAGCCAGCTCAATCAATCTTGGCGCCAGAATCTTTCACAAGTTTCGCCCAGCGCACCAAGTCAGACTTCACAATTTGGGCCAGCTGATCGCTAGTGCCTTTGAAAGGCTCGCAGCCGAGCGTGGCCAAACGATCCTGAGCGTCTTTGGCATCCAAGGCCTTGGCCACGTCGTTTTGAATTTGAAGCAAGATGTTTTTGGGCGTCCCAACGGGCGCAAACATGCCATACCAAGGCGTTGCGCCAAAACCTGGCACCGTCTCTCCAATGGTGGGCGAGTCGGGCAAGGCTGCAAGTCGCTTTTCGTTCACAACCCCCAAGACCTTGAGTTTGCCAGCACGGATAAATGCAATGGACGAAGGCATGCTTTGCACAGAGAGCGGCACTTGGCCACCCACCACATCGGTGGCAGCAGCGGCAGCAGCTTTATAAGGAATGTGCTGAAGCTGAATGTCGGTGGCCTTTTGAAGCATTTCACCAATTAAGTGGTTCAAAGTGCCGTTGCCTGCAGATGCAATCGATAAAGCCCCAGGCTTGGACTTGGCCAAGGCAATGAGTTCTGCCACATTGTTGGCAGGAAAGCTCGGATTGGCAACCAACACATAGCCTGCTCTTGCCAAGGGGGCAATCGGGTCAAAGTCTTTGACAGGATCAAAACCTGTTTTGGCGTACAGGGCCGGGTTGATGACCTGTGCGCTGTCTGCATTGACCAAAAGGGTATAACCATCGTTCTTGGCTTTGGCGGCAAATGCAGTTCCAACATTGCCACCCGCTCCGGGCCGGTTTTCAACAAGTACGGTCTGGCCCCATTGTTCTGACAGCTTTTGAGCAATGACGCGCGCAATGGCGTCATTGGCACCACCGGCTGCCTGAGGTACCACCAAAGTAACTGGGCGCGAAGGAAACTTCTCTTGAGCCAAGGCAAGGCCTGCGAAAGACAGACTGAGAGCCAAGGTGGCAAGCTTCAAAATGGCAAAACGTCGATGGGTCATTAGAAACCTTCAGAAGGAAAAAAAGTAGCGCCTTTTCATTGCTGGAAATTCAAGGCACAAAACGATGCTTTGATTGTTCATCCAAATTTGAAACTCTCCAAGTCGGGTTTGCCATAATGGCGGCACTTCCAATGAAAGGCGTTTTGTGAACGTGAACCCAGTTAGCGCTAAAGAAGCCATGGCCCGCCTGTCTGTACCGATAGGACAAGCCGGTGGCTACAGCGCCATCATTGACGCCAGAAGTGAAGACGAATTTGCCCTTGATCGTTTGCCAGGTGCAGTCAATTGGCCTTCACTGAACAACGAGCAACGCATCGAGATTGGCACCCTTTACAAACAGGTGGGCCCGTTTGAGGCTAAGAAAAAAGGCGCGGCATTGGTAGCGGCCAACATTGCTCGACACATTGAAGCGCATGTCATTGACTTGCCAAAAAACTGGCAGCCCCTGGTGTATTGCTGGCGCGGGGGAAAACGCAGCGGTTCCTTGGCGCTTATCTTGGGGCAAATTGGCTTCAAAGTGGCCATCATTGAAGGGGGCTATAAAAGCTTTCGAAGCGAATTGGTTACCGCTATTCCACCCTTGGCCGAACGTATCCAGTGGCGCGTCATTTGTGGCCCCACGGGCTCTGGCAAAACAAGGCTTCTGCATTGTTTGCAGACCCAAGGTGCACAAGTTTTAGATTTAGAAGGCTTGGCCAACCACAGGAGTTCGGTCTTGGGTTTTATTCCCGGAGAACAGCAACCTAGTCAAAAGAGATTTGACACTCTGGTTTGGGATGCACTTCGCAAAATGGACCCGTCCAAACCCGTCTACGTGGAATCTGAAAGCCGCAAGGTGGGCAACCTTGCAGTGCCCGAATCACTGATAGTGGCTGTCCGTTCAGGACTGTGCTACCAGCTCGAGTTGTCAGACGACGAACGCGTGAAATTGTTGCTGGAAGATTACGACTTTTTTGTCAAAGACCCTACTCTGTTTGCCACGCGATTGGATGCGCTGGTGGCCATTAGAGGGAAGCAGCAGGTTCAATCATGGCAATCCCACATTGAGCAAGGGCAGATTGACGTCGTTGTGCAAGAACTCCTAACGCTGCACTACGACCCAACCTATTTTGCTTCCATGAAACGGAATTTTTCTGACATAGAAAATGCCAAAACTTTAACGGCTCACAGCAGATCGAATGACTGCCTTTCAGCCATCGCCAAAGAACTCGTGTTGGCTTGAGCCACATCAACTTGATTGCTACATTTAGAAAATTTAAAACATGCCTCATCAACCCGCCTCCTCCGCCCTGGCCAGATTCCGAGTCATCGACCTGACTCAAGTCAGAGCTGGTCCCACTGCTTGTCGGCAATTGGCCGATTGGGGTGCCGATGTGGTTCAAGTGCAAATGCCTGAACACATGCGCGGCGATGACACCTTGGGCGGTCAAGAAGGCTCAGACTACCAATATACCCACCGAAACAAACGCTCCATCACCCTCAATTTGAAAGAGCCGGAAGGCATTCAATTGTTGAAGAAGTTAATTGACAAAGCTGACGTGGTGGTTGAAAACTTCAGGCCCGATGTGAAGTTTCGATTGGGCATTGATTACGAAACTTTGAAAGTCAGCAATCCCGGGCTGGTCTACGCCAGCATTTCGGGTTTTGGTCAAACAGGCCCTTTGGCCACCAGACCAGGCTTCGACCAAATTGCGCAAGGCATGGGCGGCTTGATGTCGGTCACTGGCTTGGCCGAGCAAGGCCCTATGCGTGTAGGCATTCCCATTGCTGACTTGTGTGCCGGCATTTTTGCGGCACAAGGCATTTTGGTAGCTTTGCTAGAGCGCGAAAAATCGGGACAAGGCCAGTGGCTTCACACCTCTTTATTGGAGTCCATGGTTTACATGATGGACTTCCAAACTTCCAGATGGTTAATTGATCATGAAGTAGCCACCCAAGCAGGCAATTTTCATCCCACCAGCATTCCCACAGGCGTTTACAAGGCACTCGATGGTTACATGAACATTGCCGTCTTTGGTTCCAAAATTTGGGAACGCTTCTGCGATATTTTGGAAGCACCCCAATGGGTCACCGACCCGCGCTATCAAGACAAGCCTAGCCGCTCTGTGAACCGAGATGCACTGAACAGGGAAATCAACGAGCGCTTGGCCAAAAAAGAGTGTGCCTATTGGATTGAAAAGCTCAATGAAGGCGGCGTGGCATGTGGTTTGATTAACAGCATGGACCAAGTTTTTGAAGAGCCCCAAATTAAGCATCTCAATATGGTGAAAGATGTGGTGTCAAAACACCAAGGACCGCAGCGCATGGTGGGCCAGCCCGTGCAGCTTGAGCGAACACCAAGCACAATCGCTAGATCGGCACCGCGCCGTGGCGAGCACACCGAAGAAATACTCAAAGAAATTGGTGTTCAAGCTGAAGACTTAACGCGCTTGAAATCCACTGGAGTTTATTAATGAGTGAAGTTACCTACACATCGCCTACCGAACGGGTTGAAACCTGGTTAGACCAAACCACCCTGCACATTAGATTTAACAATGTGGCAAAACACAACGCATTGTCGGTTGACATGTGGGAGGCAGTGCCTATTTTGTTGGCCCAAGCAGAGTCAGACCAGCGCGTTCGACTGGTTGTGTTTTCGGGTGCTGGCGAAAAAGCCTTTGTATCGGGTGCCGATATTTCTCAATTTGAAGACATGCGCGCTGCCAAAGAAGCCGTCACCCGCTATGAGCACATGGCCGAGGCAGCACTCATGAGCATCTACAACTTTCCCAAACCTACGCTGGCTTGTATTAAGGGGTATTGCATTGGTGGTGGCATCAACGTGGCCATCAGTTGCGACATGCGCATTGCAGCCAGCGATGCCGTATTTTCTGTGCCTGCTGCCAAACTAGGGCTTGGCTACCGTTATTCAGCCATGAAGAATTTGATCGACCTCATTGGCCCTGGTGCGGCCAAAGATTTATTTTTCACAGCCAGAAGAGTTGATGCACAAGAGGCCCTGCAGCTTGGTCTGGTTAGCCGAATTTGCGCACCAGTTCAATTGGCAGAGCTTCTGAATGAATACACTTCAGCCTTGGCCCACAACGCACCCATCACCATTGCTGCGGCCAAGGCCATTACCCGAGAAATTTTAAAACCATCGCCCGAGCTTGACATGGCGCTTTGCCAACAACTCATTCGCAACTGCTTCGACTCAGCCGATTACGCTGAAGGTCGAAAAGCTTTTATGGAAAAACGCAAACCTGTCTTTAAAGGTCAATGAACATGAAGTCATATTGGATGCATGTTGGGGATGTGCCCAACCCCATTGAATTGAGAGATGTCCCCATTCCTGTGCCTGGCCCTAGCCAAGCACTGGTCAAAATTCATGCGGCCGGATTGAACCGCGGAGAATTTATCAAAGGGCACGGCCTGCATGGCAGTCATGGCGCCAAAGCCATCGGCATGGAAGGTGCTGGCGAAATTACAGCACTCGGTGACCAAGTCACTGCGGTCACTGGTCTCAAATTAGGCGATCGCGTCATGGCCAGGTGCGCTGCCACCTTTGCCGAATATGCACTCATGGACGTCAGAGAAATGATGCCCATTCCTCCAAACGTATCCTACGAAGAAGCTTCTTGTATTCCACTGACCTTTTTAGTGACCTACGACTTGTTGGTACAACAGGGTCGTTTAAAAGCCAATGACTGGTTGTTGGTCAATGGTGTTTCGTCGGGCGTGGGCGTGGCCTCCTTGCAAATGGCCAAGGCCTTGGGCGCCAAAGTCATTGGCACGTCTGGTTCGCAAGATAAATTGAACAAGCTAGCACCATTGGGTTTGGACTTGGGAATCTGTACACGTTCAGCCAATTTTTATGATCAAGTCATGTCCGCCACAGACGGCAAGGGTGTGCAACTCGTCGTCAATGCGGTGGGCGGTTCGGTCTTTGAAGAAAGCCTGCGCTGCTTGTGTTTTCAAGGGCGGCTTGGCACTGTAGGCTATGTCGATGGTGTGTTGAATGCGCCCTTGGACATTGAAGCATTGCATGCCAAACGCCTTACGCTGTTTGGGGTGTCGAACAAACTTCGTTCACCAGAACAACGCGCCGAACCTGTGAGCGGCTTTGTGAAAGATATTTTGCCGGCCTTTGCAGAAGGCCGCATTCAATCAAGCATAGACACCATTTTTCCATTCGAAGAAATGGTAGCTGCTAAAGCGTTGATGGAAACTAATGCGCACGTTGGAAAAATTGTTTTAAGGGTCTTATCATGATTCAAAAATTGTCTATCTCTTTCTCTTTCATTTACCTTGGCTTGATGGCTTGCGTCACATCGGCGCAAGCACAAACCGCCAGCACCTATCCCACCAAACCTGTCAAAGTGGTTGTCGGTTTTGCACCCGGTGGCGCCGCCGACTATGTGGGTCGAACCATCAGCGAATCGCTGGGTAAAGCTCTCGGTCAGCCCGTCATCATTGAAAATAAAGCAGGCGCAGGCTCTAGCATTGCCGCAGAAGCTGTTTCTAAATCTGCACCCGATGGTTACACCATTTTGATTGCAAGTCCCAGTAGCATTTCCGTCAATCCAGCATTGAATCCAAAGCTGGGCTATACACCCAAAGATTTATTTCCGATCTCCAAAATCACATCCTCGCCCTTGGTCATTGCAGCCAATCCCAATGTAGGTATCGGCAGCCTTATAGAGCTTGTAGCCAAAGCCAAGAAAGCCCCTGGCACCATCAATTACGCGACTTCGGGCAATGGCTCTGCGCCGCATTTGGGGGCTGCTTTGTTTGCGCAGGTCACTGGCATAGAGATGACCCACATTCCATTCAGAGGCGGTGGCCCTGCCATTCAATCTGTGGTGGCAGGCGACACCCAATTGACCTTCGGAACACCACCTTCGGTATTGCCCATGATTCAAGCAGGTCGCCTGAAGGGACTGGGCGTGAGCACCAAAGAGAAGTCTGCATTGGTGCCTGGTTTGCCAGGGAGCAGCGAGGCCGGCGTGCCCGACTACGCCATTGAATTTTGGTATGGTATTTTTGTACCTAACGGCACGCCGCCAGCCATTGTGAAAAAGATTTTTGATGCCACTCAATTTGCAATGTCGCAGCCCAATGTGAAAGCTGCGTTGGCCAGAGAAGGTACTGATGTTGATGTTTCAAAATCACCCGATCAGTTTGCAAGTTTTTTGGTTGAGGACGCCAAATTCTGGGGCAAGCTGGTGAAGAGTGCAGGTGTGAAATTAGATTGATTTGACGCACAAGGTTCGCGGCATCAACGTCATGTTCGCTCTAAAGTTGACACAAATAATTAAATATTTCGGTCAACAAGTGCGTCTTCCCTGCCGTTGAATGATCACTCCCGATCGGTGGAGTTTTCAAACAACATGAAGGAAACATCATGACTAAACTTCTCGCTACCTTGATCATTGGCACATTCTCAGCAGCCGCTTTTGCCGCCACACCTGCCACACCTGCCACGGCTGCTGCCACTGCACCAGCAACTTCGAATGCTGCTCCTGTGAAGGCTGAAGCTAAAACTGAAGCCAAAGCAGAAGCCAAAGCTGTGGCCAAAGCTGATGTCAAATCAGACGCTAAAGCTGACGGCAAAAAGTCTGAAAAAGCAGCCAAAGAAGTGACCAAAGACGGCGCTAAAAAGTAATCACTGCTTCCATGGCGTCCGCACATTTTTTTGTGCTGACGCCATTTCCAATTTTGGCCCTACATCGTTAAAAACAATGTTTTAAATTCAAGCTGCACCCTCTTGCAGGCAATGTGCGAAAATTACTTTTTTAGGTTGTGAAAGTACGCGTTGAATCTTGCTTTAAATGGGCAACTCCAAACCATTGTCAGTGGTACAGGTCATCTTTGCGCTTACGTTAAAGGGCAAGGCCGTCCTCTCATTTTGGTGCACACCATCAATGCATCAGCCAGCGCTGCTGAAGTTCGGCCTATTTTCGAATCATTAAGCCAGCACCGAACGGTTTACGCCATCGACCTGCCAGGTTTTGGTTTTTCAGCACGCACCGATCGCTTGTACACACCACGCCTCATGACAGATGCCATTCATGACCTGGTTCGACACATTCAAGCCATTCATGGCACCCAAGCTTTAGATGCTTTGGCCGTTTCTTTGTCATGCGAATTTTTAGCACGTGCGGCTGCTGAACAATCCGAACATTTTCAATCTGTCTCTTTGGTCAGTCCCACTGGTTTTACGGGCTTGAAACTCCGACAAGCGGCAGAGGGTCAAACTTATGGGCTCAATTGGCTTTTGAAAGTCCTCAAAGGACCTGGTTGGGGGCTTTCGGTTTTCAAGTTACTGATAAAACCAAAAGTCATTCGGTATTTTTTAAAGAAAACTTGGGGTTCGCCTGACATTGACGAAGAAATGTACCGCTATGCCATTTGGACCACGCAACAACCAGGCGCTCAACATGCACCCTTGAGCTTTTTGTCGGCCCAACTCTTTAGCGCAGACATCACCAACATCTACGACAGGCTGTCGCAGAAGGTTTGGATGAGCCATGGCACGCGCGGTGATTTTGTGGACTACCGTGGTAAAAAGCGCTTCGCCCATTCAGACAACTGGCGCTTCACAGTCTACGAAAGTGGCGCACTGCCCTACTTTGAAATGCCTGAACAATTTTCAGCAGAACTGCTGCAATTTATAAGCCCTACATGAAACTTTTCCCCAGCATGAACCAACCTGGTGTTTGGATCACCACGCTCATGGCCTCATCCATATTGATGATCACCATGGGCTCTAGACAAGCGATGGGGCTGTATGTCGGGCCACTCAACACCGACACCGGCTTGGGCATTGTGACCATCAGCTTGGCCATGGCCATTGGTCAATTTGTGTGGGGTGCTATTCAACCCATCGCTGGCGCATTCGCCGACAAATACGGCCCTCGCCCTGTCCTGCTCTGTGGCGTTCTTATCTTGGTCTTAGGCTCTGCCCTCACCCCCTTTGTCACAAGCAGTTGGGGCCTTATCCTGACGCTGGGCGTTTTGACTGCAATGGGTGCTGGGGCATGCAGCTTCTCTGTTTTGTTGGGCGCAGCGGCTCAGCGCATACCCACAGAATCACGCGGGGTGGCTTCTGGCATCATCAATGCAGGCGGCTCGATTGGCCAATTTGTCTTTGCACCTATCATCCAAAAGCTCATACAGTGGTTGGGCTGGATGGGGTCCATGTGGACCATGGCAGCCGTTACGCTGCTGGCAATTCCCCTCTTGAGCCGTCTCACCAGCGATACCCATGCACCCGCCAAAGCGCCAGACCCAGAGGGCGGGTTGAAAAAAGCCGTGTCCGATGCCATGCGCAATCCCAGTTATTTGTTGTTGCACCTGGGGTTCTTCACCTGCGGTTTTCACATTGCATTTTTGGTCACGCATCTGCCCACCGAAGTTGGCTTGTGTGGACTATCGCCTACAGTGGCAAGTTGGTCGCTGGCCATCATTGGATTGGGCAACATTGCAGGCAGTCTGTATGCCGGTTCATGCATCAATCTTTATCGCAGCAAATATGTGCTCGCAGTCATGTATGGCTCTCGCGCAGTGCTCATTGGCTTGTATTTGGCAGCCCCAAAAACAGAATGGACTTTTTATGCTTTTGCCATGGGCTTAGGCTTTACGTGGCTGGCTACTGTCCCCCCCACCGCCGCCTTGGTCGGTAAACTTTTTGGCATTCGATACTTGGCCACGCTGTTTGGCCTGACCTTGTTGTCTCACCAAATTGGCGGGTTCTTGGGCGCGTACTTGGGTGGACTTGTATTTGATGCCAACAATGACTACCAATGGATGTGGTGGGCAGACATTGTTTTGTCAGCCATGGCCGCCCTCATTAACTTGCCCATCAAAGAAGCCCCCATTGTGAAACTCCAGCCGGCTTGAACTTTCAGTGGTGGTGATGAGGCGAAGCGCCACCAGGTTGGCCTGGGGCCATGGGCATGGCGGCATCTAACAGCAGATCGACTTGAAACTTACCACCTTTGGCATCTTGGAATTTCAAGGTCAAGGGTAACTTGGTACCTTTTTCAACCGGCGATTTCAAGTCCATCAGCATGATGTGGTAAGAGCCGGGTTTCAATTCAACAGATTTTCCCGCGGGCAAATCTAAAGATGGAATGGCAGCCATTTTCATGACATCTTTTTCCATTTTCATTTCGTGAACTTCTGCCACGCCTGCAACGGGGCTACTCACACTCAAAAGTTTGCTGTTTTCTTTGGCTGTGATTTTCATGAATGCACCTGTGGCTTTCTGACCTGCAACAGTGGGTCGAACCCAGCTGTCGCGAATAGTCACATTGGCATTGGCCACGGCGACATTTGAAGCACTCGCGGTTTTGATGGTCAGCAAGGCTGCAGGCATTTTCAGGCCTTTGATGGATGTGCCAGTGGCCGGTATTTCAGCCCAATCATTTTGACCTTTTTCACATGTCTGCAAAATACGCAACCATGTGGCACCGGCCGCATCAGGCAGTTTGCTTGTAAATGTAAATTCACCAATTGCACCATCGGGCAATGCTGCTTCTTTGGTATTGGCTTTCCATTCAAGCTCGACCATATCTTCAGTGATGGTTTGGCCTTGACTGATGGAGGGCTGGGCCAATTTGACTTTTTTAGAACTCTCGCTCCATCCTGATTTGGGCTGCGGCTTAGCCCCTCCAAAGCCCGAAGGCATACTGATGCGGATACCGGTTGTGGCAGAACCTTCACAGCCATGTCCAATGCGAATAGCGCCCTTGTAATTACTGCCTGCTTGTGCAGAAGGCTCTACCAAGACGGCATGCGCTTGGGCAGTGCCAGCAAAAAACCATGCAGACGACGCAAGGACAAAAGAGTTGATCGCGAATTTTGTAACTAATTTCATTTTAATTTCCAGAAAAAACAACGCATTGCCATTTTTGCGACAACATCGGAAAGTACCGAGCGATGACGCAGACTTGTTGAAAAATTTCAGGAAATAAAGGGAGGCCCGCGCGAGGGCAAAGGCGGTGAAGTAAGGAAAGCAACAAGCGCTGCCGCGACTGGATGCAGCAAATGCGCCAAGGGCTTGGGTTTGTCAATTCCTGCAGAACAAGCTTCTAAAGGTACGACAACAGGGGCACACAAAGGACAGTCCATGTTGGGAGCGCCCTTGGCGTCGGCCCCCTCCTGGCTTGAGGACAGCATTTTCATGCCACCTGCACTGGTACAGACCATTTGTGTTTCAGTGGGGCTCAAGATGGGAGAAGCAATGGCCGCCCCAATGAACAGCGCAAACCACACGAGCACAAGGCGCGCAATGAGTTTGTGGTTTCTTGAGTTGAACATGTCTCGTATTATCGTTGAAGTCAATTGATTCAAGTCAGCAATTTCATGGTGAAAATACTACTTTAAGACTCAGATGAACCTGCCAAATAAATTGCCATCAACGGCAAGCGTCTTGGCTGATTCGCCTGAGCCCTCTTTTGAAATCTAATTTATTTGACTTCAGTGATAAAGTTTTCATTGGTGCGACGCACCTTCTTCATGTTGACCAACCAATCTTTGTCGGCTTCGCGATATCCCAATGGCAGCAACACAGTACTGCGTAGCCCACGCGATGCCAAATCCAAAATTTCATCGACAGCCTTTGGGTTAAAACCTTCCATGGGTGTCGCGTCCACTTCTTGTTCAGCCGCTGCTATCAAGGCAGTGCCCAAAGCAATGTAGGACTGTTTGGCAGCGTGCTGGAAATTAACTTCAGGGCCTTTTGCAGGATAGTTCTTCAACAACATTTGACGATAGGCTTCGGCACCTTCGTTCACAAAGCCGCGTACTTCGTTGTTGTAATCAAACATCATGTTGATGCGGTCGGCGGTGTAGTCGTTCCAAGCGGCAAAAACCAAGAGGTGTGAGCCTTCTGTAACTTGAGCTTGGTTGCTGGCTGCGACTTGTAATTTGGCTCGAACTTCTTTGTTCGTGACGACAATGATTTCGTAGGGCTGCAAGCCGCTGGAAGTGGCCGTCATGCGGATGGCTTCCAAGATGCGTTGCACTTTGGCATCTGGCACGGACTTGGTAGGGTCCATTTTTTTGGTGGCATAACGCCAATTGAGGGCTTGAAGTAAATCCATGAATAAATCCTAGTGATCAAAAAAACAATCTAATGAAGACACATATACTACGACAACTTAAACTACAACTTAGGTGCCTATCAGTACCTGATATCTGTGGTGAGAAAAGAGCACGCGATGTTGGGCACCCATTGGCAACATCAGGTTCACCATACAAGCGCGCCTTTGCCAATACTTCACAATGACCCGCGCAAACCTGCGCTGCTATTTAAGGCGCCAATGCGCTCAAAGTTTTTACATTTCCTAATGCTGCATGAATAATTGGCTGCCCCTTATTGCGACCTTGTTCATTCAAGCGATGGTCTCCATGGCCTTGTTAACGCTTCCCGTTATGGCGCCTGTTGCGGCCAAAGATTTAGCGGTATCCCCCGCCTTGGTGGGCGTCTATGTGGCTATCACCTACGCTGGAGCCATGTTTTCCAGTCTCACCTCTGGCACCAGCGTGACGCGCTTTGGCCCTATCAGAGTCAGTCAATTGGGTTTGATTCTGTGTGCAACAGGCCTCTGTCTTTGCGCGGTGCCTTGGTTACCCGCCACTGGTTTGGGCGCATTTTTAATTGGGTTGGGGTACGGCCCCATCACACCTTCAAGTTCTCAAATCTTGGCACGAACAACTCCACCGCACCAAATGTCTTTGGTATTTTCAATCAAACAAACGGGGGTGCCGGTTGGGTCCATGTTGGCGGGCGCCATTGTTCCAACACTCATGCTTGGCATTGGCTGGCAGTTAAGTTTAATCAGCGTTGCGTTGGTGTGCTTAATGAGTGCACTCCTGTCGCAACCCCTGCGTGACGAAATGGACGATCAACGTCAGCCTGGATTGCAGTTGAAATTATCGGCATTGCTGGCCCCTATTCGCATGGTTTTGTCGCACCGCGCGCTGGCTACCATGGCGGGTTGTTCTTTCATGTTTTCCATGGTGCAAATGTCCCTAACCACTTACTTGGTCACCTTTTTACACGACGATTTAAGTTATGGACTGGTGGCAGCTGGGTTGCTCCTGTCCATTACTCAAGCAGGCGGCATCGCGGGTCGCATTGTCTGGGGATATTTAGCTGATCAAATTTTTAGCCCTCAAAAAATGTTGGCTGTTTTAGCAACAAGCATGGCTGTTTGTGCCGCTGCCACACCTCTTCTGATGCCAATCCTTCCTGTCTATGGTGTTTGGGCCTTGTTGGCTTTGTTCGGCGCAACTGCCATTGGCTGGAACGGCGTCTATTTGGCAGAAGTGGCAAGGCAAGCACCTGAGGGCAAAGCCAGTGTTGCCACAGGTGGTACTTTGACATTTACATTTTTGGGTGTGGTGCTCGGCCCACCCCTTTTTGGCGCCTTGTCCACGGTCTATGGTTTCTACGGTGCTGGATTTTGGGCGCTGGCTGTCATTTCAAGTGTTTGCAGCCTTGTTTTGTGGCGCTTAAAGCCTAGCCCCTCTAATTAAATCAACCCCTTTTTCAGCAATCATGATGGTGGGTGCATTGGTATTGCCAGTTACCAAGTGCGGCATGATGGAAGCATCGACGACGCGCAAATTTTGCAGACCATGAACTCGCAGTTCAGCATCGACCACGGCCATAGGATCTTGCGCAGGTCCCATTTTGCAAGTTCCAACAGGATGGTATTCGGTGTCTGAGTGGTCACGCAGAAAGCTTTCAATTTGCGCGGGATTGTTCGCATCTACCGCATGAATCATGTCACCTCGGTGTGACAAAAGTGCGGGTGACTGCATGACACCCAGGCCCAATTGAGTACCCGCCACCAAGGCCTTTAAATCAGACGGATGTTTAAGAAACGCTGGGTCAATCAGGGGGGCCTCGGTAGGGTTGCGACTCGCCAGAGTTAAGCTGCCTCGGCTTTGAGGGCGCATCAAGGTGACGTGCAAGGTGTAGCCATGGCCAACATGCATTTTGCGCGCATGGTCGTCCACAATACCGGTGCACAGAGCCAACTGAATGTTAGGGTAATCGTTGTTACCTTCGGTGGATACAAAACCCTGTGTTTCAGACACGTTGGATGTGATCCAACCCGTTCTTTTGCTGCGCCACTCCAGCACCGCCTTGAGCATGTTCCAAGCACCTTTGAGCGAAATGCCCATGGCATCATTTATTTTTTGGGTTTTGTAAATCAGCACTGTCGTGATGTGGTCTTGCAAGTTTTGTCCCACGCCGGGTAATTCATGTAACAGGGGAATACCCAAATCGTTCAAATGCAAAGCTGGGCCAACCCCCGACAGCATGAGCAACTGCGGAGAGCCAAAAGCACCGCCTGCAAGAATCACTTCTTTGCGCGCACGCGCCTCATGCTGAACCCCGTTCACGGTGTACTTGACGCCTACAGCACGTTTGCCTTCAAACATAATTTGCGTGGCATGCGCATGCGAGATGACCTTCAAATTGCTTTGATGAAGGTGTGGATCTAGGTAAGCTCTGGCCGCGTTCCAACGCTCACCGCCCTTTTGCGTGACCTGCCCTGGCGACACACCAAATTGTTGAGCGCCGTTGTAATCGGGGTTGGTGGGAATGCCCTGCTCGTTGCAAGCCTGCATAAACAATTGGTTCAAGGGGCTGGGGCTGCGCAAAAAACTCACATTCAAGGGACCACCCACACCCCGGTAAGCCGTGGCGCCAAAGCACTCGTTGTTTTCTGATTTTTTAAAGTACGGTAAAACTTCTTGAAAAGACCATCCGGGGTTGCCCAAAGACGACCAACTGTCGTAGTCGCGGGCATTGCCACGCGTGTAAACCATGGCATTGATGGAAGAGCTGCCACCCATCACTTTGCCGCGCGGCTGAAAGCCTTTGCGACCGTTAAAACCAGCCTGTGGCACGGTGTTGTAGCCCCAGCTGTTGAGGTTGATAGAGGCGGTGGCTGCAAATCCAAGAGGAGCCCGAACAAACACCGATTTGTCGGGGCCGCCAGCTTCCAGCAAACACACAGAAGTGCTTTGATCTTCACTTAAACGCCCTGCCACACAGCAGCCTGCAGAACCGCCCCCTACCACCACATAATCAAATTCAGAATGGGTCATTGGAATTACCTTGTGACAATGGAAAAATTACCGGGCGCTTTGTCAAGCATGCTGAAAAACAAAGCCAAATCAATTTTGCTGCCTTCAATCTTGGTTTGGTTCGACAAAAGCAAGTCTTTGGCACCTGCTTGGTCAAGTACCATTTTGATAAAAAATGGCTGTGTCAGGGTGAGTGTTGCATTGGCGCTTTGATCTGGACGCGCTTGAACATGATGTAAAACAGAATTTTCAAGAGACAAAACAAAACTTTGTTTTGTATCAGAAAACACCAAGTTGATTTTCAATTTCTGTCCCTCTGCCTTTGAGGCATTGAGAGATGCGGCCATGGCTTCCAGAAACCTTTCTATGGGGGTTTGGCTTAGCATGTCGATCAGGCCATCTCGCGGCATGCCTTTTGAGGGCGCGCCTTCACGCAATTCCAGTGCCCCTGTTAGGTAAAAGTTTCGCCAAGCCGATGACTCCGCCGAATAGCCCAGTTTTTCAAAAGACTGAGCCAACAAGGCCTTCGCTTGGGTGTTTTTAGGCGCCACATAGACCGCATGCTTAAGCAGTTCAGCAGCCCAGCGGTACTCTGCTTTCCCCATGGCCTCTTGGGCTGCAGCCACCACTTTGTCGACACCGCCCATGAGGCTGACATATTTTTCAGAGGCTTGTAAAGCCGGTAATGGATCTAGGTTGGAAGGGTGCGCATCAAACCAACCCATGTAGTTTTGGTAGACCGCTTTCACGTTGTGCCGAACCGTGCCGTAATAACCACGCACACTTAGATGCTCGTCAAGCGATGGGGGCAGCCGAAGATTTTCAGCAATTTCGGCAGCGTTCAAACCCGCATTCATTTGCCGCACCGTTTGATCGTGAATGAACTGATAGGTATCTCTTTGTTTGACAATGAAATCTTGGATGTTGGCAGCCCCCCAGACAGGCCAATGGTGCTGATTGAATACCACGTCAGAATTTTCGACATAGCGCAAAGAGTTATTTAAATAGGCGGCCCACTTTGTGGCATCACGCACCTTGGCACCGCGCAAGGTGTAGAGGTTGTGCAAAGTGTGGCCCATGATTTCAGCGCCGCAAAATGCCTTGAAGTCAGGTAAGTAGAAAGTGAACTCCGAAGGCGCCTCGCTGCCAGGCACGTTGTGAAAAACAAAACGGACGCCATCAATCAGCAAGGCCTGTTTTTCTGCTTGAACCGTGATGTTGGGTTGCAAAATACCCAGCTTTCCAAACGCCACGGCTTTGCCCAAACCATTGTCCACAAGTCCTGTTGGGCTTTTGGGTAAGTTGCTGCCATACATGTACATAGAACGTCGACCCATGGCCGGTCCCATGAGAATATTTTCACTGGTGGCCTCTTCCATAAAGCCAGAAGGTGCAACGATGGGTACTTTTCGTGCCTTGGCTTCCTTTGCACTTATAACGCCCAATGCACCACCAAAATGATCAGCGTGGCTGTGCGTGAAAATAAGACCAGAGACTTGTTGCGGGCCCAAGTGCTGGCGGGCAAAAGCCATTGCCGCAGTCGAGGTTTCTTGTGCGGTCAGGGCATCCACCACAATCCAGCCCGTCTTGCCTTGAATCAAGGTCATGTTGGCAAGATCAAAGCCCCTTAACTGCCAGATGCCCTCGGTCACTTTGAACAAACCAATTTGATTGTTCAAAGTGGCTTGGCGCCACAAACTTGGGTTGACAGTGGGTGGCGCATCGCCTTGAATAAAGGCAAACGCATCAAAGTCCCAAATGAGCTTTCCCTGTGCATCTTTGATTTGCCCCGAGGGTGCTGCCACAAAGCCTTTTCTGGCATCGCTTTTTTCAAGCCAATCGGAACTGCCTGTCTGCGCAGGCATTTTGGATGGATTTGAAGTTGATTCCAACTTCTGACATGCCATCAATGCACAGAGTGCAAGCAACAGCGCAAAGATGCGGCCGCTGCGAATAAGCTCGTCTAAACTAGCACGCATTGTTAAACTCCTTAGCGTGGTGTTATAAACCACACCGACCATTTGACCTAGGGGTATTACCCTGTTCATTGAGCGATCAAGCGGCATAATTAACACATCAAACTGCAGGGCAGATTCTATTTTGAACACAGCCATTGAACACCGTCCAAAACAGCCATCTTCTTACATTGATAAGAAACGTTTTGCATGGCTCTTTTCGGTCGTGGGGCCTGGTATTTCTCTAGTGGGCACGATTGCGGTTTCTGGCTTTGGCGTCAGCAGTTGGATTTTATTTTTCCCTTTGGTTTTCTTTTATTTATTTGTTCCGTTTTTGGATTTACTGATTGGCGAAGACACCAGCAATCCACCCGAATCATCGATTGAAGCCTTAGAAGCCGACCCCTATTACCGCTGGATTACATACGCAACCATTCCAATTTTATGGATTGCCGTTATTTTCAATTGCATTTTCCTGTGTACCTATTCATTGACGGCATTGGAATGGCTTGCAACCGTCATGACGACCGGATCGGTTTTAGGTTTTGGCTTGAACGTCAGCCATGAACTGGGTCACAAACTGCAAACAATGCCTCGGAAGATTGCCCTGTTCAATACGGCACTGGGCGGCTATGGTCACTTCTCCATTGAACACAACAGGGGGCATCACCGGCATGTAAGTACACCCGATGATCCTGCATCTTCCAAGATGGGAGAAAACATCTATCAATTTGCTTGCAGAGAAATGCCTGGCGCAGCACTGCGTGCATGGCGCCTTGAAGCCGATCGACTGCAGCGACAGAACAAGTCTGTGTGGCATTTTGAAAATGAAATTCTTCAAGCGCTTTGCTTAACAACTTTGGTTTATGGCGGCCTGATTGGCCTTTATGGCATTGACATGGTGATCGTTCTCATCCCAGTTGCAATTTGGGGTGCATTTCAACTCACATCGGCTAACTATGTAGAGCATTACGGTATCCAAAGACTCAAAACAGCCAATGGGAATTACGAAAATTGCCAGCCACACCACTCATGGAACAGCAATCACTTGGTTTCTAACTTGGTGTTGTTTCAACTGCAGCGGCACTCTGATCACCACACGCATCCAGGCCGTAGTTACCAATCTCTGCGAGATTTTCCAGAGCTTCCTAGATTGCCCTCTGGTTATTTTGGTATGTTTTTCTTGGCTTATATACCGCCACTTTGGTATAGAGTCATGGACCCGCTTTTAATCCAAACACTGCAAGGCGATGTCTCAAGAATCAACTTTTTGCCCAGTGCCAAAAGTAGGCTGATGCAGAAATATGGCCTCAACTCATCTGCTGAAACAAGCCATTAATTCTCAGCGCCCATGGCTATTTTAAAATCAGTTTCGCCACGCTTGGCGTGATTGACGATGACGGGCAAAACACAAAGCAAGGCATCCCTCAGTGTCTCAGAGCTCATGCTAGGCAAGCTTGTACCTTGGCGTTGTGCTGCCTGGGAGGGCAGCAAGGGCACATGAATAAAACCACTGAGCACATTTTGATTGCGCAAGATGTGTTGCAGTCCATAGAAAACCTGGTTGCAAACAAAAGTGCCGGCTGTTTGAGAAACAGAAGCCGGAAAGCCGTTTGACTTGAAGGTGGCCACCATTTTTTTAATGGGCAGCGTGGAAAAGTAAGCTGCGGGCCCATTGTCAATCACAGGTATATCTACTGGTTGTGCACCTTCATTGTCGGCAATTCTGGCATCGCACACATTGATGCCCACCCGCTCAATCGACAAATCACTGCGGCCATCGGCTTGCCCCAAGGCCAATACGATGTGCGGCTGGTGCAATTTCAAAGCAAGTTCGAGGGCCTGCAAAGATTTTGAAAAAACACAGGGCAATTGAACGCTTGTAATTTCACATTCGTGCAACGTGCATCCGTGAAGCAGTTGAGCCGCAGACCAAGATGGATTTTCTGTTTCGCCGGCAAATGGCTCAAACCCCGTAATCAGTATCTTCAAAGTTGAACTCCAAGTCATTGGCAAAATTAAAGCACATTGTTGGCCACAGAATGTTTGTCCCACAAGGCACGCCGCCAGTAAAGCGTTAAAGCCAAGGTCAATATCAAGCCCAATGCAGAATAAACCCAAGCAGTTGAGACATAGCCTATGCTTTCAATCAAGGGGCCGCTTGCCAATAGGCCAATCGGCAAACCCCAAATTGCCAGCATTCGCATGCCCATCACCCGCCCGTGGAAAGCAGGCTCAGTGGCGCGCAGCATGACTGCTGCCAAAGGAGTCATGCACAGACTTTGCACAAAGCCGGCCAACATCAGAATGAACATGCCAAGGTACAAGTTGCTTGTGAATGCAAAAAAGAGATCCAATGAAAACCAAGCAGCAGAGGCAATGATCATGGTTTGTGATGCGCGAAGTTTGAATTTGTGCGTGCTTAAAGTGAAAGAGGCTAAAAGCCCACCAAATGCAAAACTAGCGCCCAAAAATCCAAGCCCTGTTTGATTGGTTAAAAAAATATTTTTAGCGGCATAGGGCAACAAACCCAGAGAAAAAGGGAATGCCAATAAGTTCACCAAGAAAGCCACGGCCATGGCGCCCATCAGAATGGGCTTGTGCCACACATAAGTGAACGCCGATATCAAATCTTGAAGCGGACTGGCCAAAGTAGAAGCATTGGGTGTCTGCTGAACATCGTCAACACCTCGAGACAGCCAAAAACTAAGCACATACAAGAAGGTGACAACCGCATAGGCCGAGGTCATGCCAAGAACTGCCACGATGCCGGCACCGGCCAGCGCCCCGGCGATCCTGGCAGACTCGGAAGTCATTCTTGAAATGCCCAGTGCGCCCATCAACTGCGCTGCAGGCAAGGTTTTGGCAATCAATGCATTGCGCATCATTTGATCGGAAGGCCTGATGGTGCCCACGATGGCAGCCAAAATGAGCACCCTCTCGGGCGTCAGTGCTTCAAAATAGGAAAGCAGCATGATCCCGAAAGCCAGCAAGGCGTAAATGGCCCTGGTTGACCAAAGCATTCTTCTGTAGCCCATCCGGTCGCACACCACACCAAACACAGGCGAAAGCAAAGAACCTAAATACTGCAATGAGCCATAGAAAACCAACATCAAAACGGAACCCGAGGCTGACAAGATAAACCAGCCTAGAAGAATGGTTTCCATTTCAAAGGCCCATGAAGTGGCAAGGTCTGCAGGCCACTGGTAGCGGAAGCTTTTTACCCGAAACGAATCACGCCAAGAGAGATCCTGCTGCTGCGAAGTATTTGTCATTGGGATTCATTTTAGGCAAGAATGGTGCTTATGACGATCAACACTTCCCCTACCCCATTTGCCCCACCTCGCCCCATTGGCTTCATTGGCATCGGCAACATGGGCTGTGCCATGATGGCCAGGCTG
>CANNNB010000004.1 GCA_947505995.1 Comamonadaceae bacterium | reverse complement strand
TCATTGACGAGGCTCTTATGAACCGTTTAGACATCACAGAAAAAATCATCAGCACCAAAGTGTCCAAAGGCATTAAATGGAGCGACGTGGCTGACAAAGTAGGCTTGTCCAAAGAGTGGGTCACAGCCGCTTGCTTGGGGCAAATGACGCTCGATGCCAAGCAAGCCAAGGTCATAGGTAAAATTTTTGGGCTGACAGCAGAGGAGCAAAAGTGGTTGCAAGTGGTCCCCTACAAAGGTTCGCTGCCCACCGCCGTCCCAACCGACCCGCTGATTTACCGCTGGTACGAAATTGTGAGTGTCTATGGCACCACCATCAAAGAACTCATTCACGAGGAGTTTGGTGACGGCATCATGAGCGCGATCGATTTCAGCATGGACATTGTTCGAGAGCCTGATCCCAAAGGCGACCGCGTGAATGTGGTGCTATCTGGCAAATTCTTACCTTACAAGCAGTATTGATCGGCTTGTCGGGCAGAAAAAGCCCGCGTCGTCGCTGTTTCCTTGGCCGTGGTTAAAATACACGCATCCCCAAGGAGCGTTGCAGCCCGCCAGCCATTTTGGCCGCGGGTCAGGCTTGGGGTTTTATGCGGGGCTTGACCCCCTTCTTATTGCAAACCACGCTCACCTGCGATCCAAGGGGTGAGTTTTGTTTTCTGCTGATGTCTCTCCATTAAAACTGTCTGGTCTTGAACCCGTGCAAATTGGCACGGACTCTTTGTTTGTGAACATTGGTGAGCGCACCAATGTCACAGGCTCGAAGGCCTTTGCCCGCATGATTTTGAACGGCGAGTACGAGCAAGCCTTAGCCGTTGCCCGTCAGCAAGTTGAGAACGGCGCGCAGATCATTGACATCAACATGGACGAAGCCATGTTGGACAGCCAAGCGGCCATGGTTCGATTCTTGAATCTAATTGCTTCTGAGCCCGACATTTCCCGCGTGCCCATCATGATCGACTCCTCCAAGTGGAGCGTCATTGAAGCAGGTTTGCGCTGTATCCAAGGCAAGGGCATTGTCAATTCCATCAGCATGAAAGAAGGCGTGGAAGGTTTTAAGCAACAAGCTCAACTGATCAAGCGATATGGCGCTGCTGCGGTAATCATGGCGTTTGATGAAAAAGGACAAGCCGATACTTACCAACGAAAGATTGAAATTTGCGAGCGCGCTTATCGCGTGTTGGTGGACGAGGTGGACTTTCCCCCCGAGGACATCATTTTTGATCCCAACATTTTTGCCATTGCAACTGGCATTGAAGAGCACAACAACTACGCAGTTGATTTTATAGAAGCCACGCGTTGGATCAAACAGAATTTGCCTGGCGCCAAAGTGTCGGGTGGGGTGTCCAATGTGTCTTTTAGTTTCCGCGGCAACGATCCCGTGCGCGAAGCCATACACACCGTGTTCCTGTACCATGCCATTCAAGCGGGCATGGACATGGGCATTGTCAATGCGGGCATGGTGGGGGTTTTCGACGAGCTTGAACCCGACTTGCGCGAACGCGTTGAAGACGTGGTCTTGAACCGCCGCCCCGATGCGGGTGAGCGCTTGGTGGAAGTGGCAGAAAATGCCAAAGGCGCATCTAAAGATGATTCACAAAAGTTGGCTTGGCGCGGTACGCCTGATGCGCCAGTTACAGTGTCTGCACGTTTGTCACATGCCTTGGTGCATGGCATCACAGAATTCATCACTGAAGACACCGAAGAGGCGTACCAAGAAATTTTGGCCAAGAACGGCCGACCCTTGCACGTGATTGAAGGCCCGCTCATGGACGGCATGAACGTGGTGGGCGATTTGTTTGGTCAAGGCAAGATGTTCTTGCCGCAAGTGGTCAAATCTGCGCGTGTGATGAAGCAAGCGGTGGCGCACTTGGTGCCCTACATTGAAGAAGAAAAGCGACAGCAAGAGGCCGCTGGCCAAGACGTTAAATCTAAGGGCAAGATTGTGATTGCCACCGTCAAAGGCGACGTGCACGACATTGGCAAAAACATTGTGACGGTGGTGCTTCAGTGCAACAACTTTGACGTGGTCAACATGGGCGTGATGGTGCCTTGCCACGAAATCTTGGCCAAGGCCAAAGAAGAAAACGCCGACATCATTGGCTTGTCTGGGCTCATCACCCCCAGCTTGGAAGAGATGCAGTACGTGGCCAGTGAAATGCAAAAAGACGCGTATTTCCGCTTGCGCAAAATGCCTTTGCTCATTGGCGGCGCCACCACCAGTCGTGTGCACACCGCCGTCAAAATTGCACCCCACTACGAAGGCCCCGTGGTCTATGTACCCGACGCTTCCCGTAGCGTGAGCGTGGCGCAAGGTTTGTTGTCTGACCATGCAGCCACCTATGTTGATGAGCTGAATGCCGATTACGCCAAAGTGCGTGAAATGCATGCCAACAAAAAACAAACGCCGATGTGGTCACTGGGCAAAACGCGAGGCAATAAAACGGCAATTGATTGGGCTGCATTCAAATCACCGACCCCTAAATTCATTGGTCGTCGTGTCTTCAAGAATTTTGACCTGGCCGAATTGGCGCGCTATATCGACTGGGGCCCCTTCTTTCAAACCTGGGATTTGGCCGGGCCGTATCCTGCTATTTTAAAAGACGAAGTGGTGGGCGTAGAGGCGCAAAATGTTTTCAACGATGCGCAAAAAATGTTACAAAAAATCATTGAAGGCCGATGGATCACAGCGCATGGCGTGATGGGCTTGTACCCTGCCAACAGCGTCAACCACGATGACATTGCTTTGTATGCCGATGAGGCGCGTGAAACACCCGTTCTCACATGGCATGGCCTGCGCCAACAAACTGAAAAACAGCCGGGAAAACCCAGCCGATGTTTGGCAGATTTTGTAGCACCCCGTTTGGATATACAAGGCAAACCAACTCAGTTGCAAGACTATGTTGGTGTGTTTGCGGTCACTGCAGGCATTGGTGTAGAAAAACGCGAAAAAGCTTTTGAAGCAGCTCACGACGACTACAGTGCCATCATGTTCAAAGCCTTGGCCGATCGTTTTGCAGAGGCCTTTGCCGAATGCCTACACGAGCGTGTGCGCAAAGATTTGTGGGGCTATGCCGCGCTGGAGAAGGCTGGGCTAGAAGACTTGATTGCCGAAAAATACCAAGGCATCAGGCCTGCACCAGGCTACCCCGCTTGCCCTGACCACTCTGTGAAAAAGCAAATGTTCGAACTTCTGCAGTGCGAAGAAATTGGCATGAGCCTTACCAGCAGTTTGGCCATGACGCCGGCTGCCAGCGTGTCAGGCTTTTACCTCAGCCACCCCGACAGCCAATACTTCAACGTGGGCAAAGTGGGCGAAGACCAAGTGCATGATTTGGCCAAGCGTCAGAACTTAAAAGCGACCGACATTCAGCGTTTGTTAGCGCCCAATTTGTAAGCGCTCATTTGCGCCCACCACAAACACGCCACACCCAAAACGCCAGCCACCAACAGCCAGCGCAAGCCATGTGTGTAGCCCACTTCGGGCGTCCACATCAAACCCAAAGCCCAGGGTGCGACTGCGCGGCCCAAAGCCACTGGCACGCCCAGCACACCATTGAGTTGGCCCACATGGTCGCGGCTGACGTATTGGGCCATGGCGGTACCTTTCACAATGGTGTTCAGCCCGTTGCCTAAGCCATAGAAGAGGACAAACAACAATGCAGCCCAAGGCGCTAAACCGCCAGCTACCAAAAACACCAAACCCAAAGGCACCAAACAAGGAATCCATTTGTTGGCGGCATGAACATCTAAATGTTTTTCAAAGACAAACAACAAAAGCCGCCCAAACACTTGAATGGCACCAATAGAGGCTGGAATGGCAATGACCCACGCGGGTGACAAATGCGCTTCTTCAAGCAGGCTTACCATGTGGGCGGGCAAGGCCGAGCCCACCACAGCGGTCATGAGCATGAAACCCGCAAGCAACCAAAAGGGCGCGCGCTTTAAGTGAACCTTGATAGAGTCAGATGGCGCTTGTTGGGACTGCAGCTCTGAGGAACTAGGCGTTTGAATCGCAATTTCAGCATCATGACTCACGGTATGTTTATCCTGGGTGCCTCGCAACAGCCAAGCGTGCAATGGCCAACAAATAAGCCATTGAAAGAGCGCCAAAACCCACAAGGCATGGCGCCAACCCAAAGATTGAATTAACCAAGACGACAGCGGTATGAACACCGTGCTGGCCAGGCCGCCTAAAAAAGTCATGATGATGATGGCCCGCCTGAAGTCGTTTGGAAATTTGCGAGTGACGATGGCAAATACGGGGGCATACAGTGTGGCGGACATACCTAAACCCAAAGCCAGCCATACGCCATAAAAACCAGCCAGTGAGTCAATGAAGCTGTGGGCAAACAAACATGCACCCACCCAAACAGAGCCCCAGGTCATCACGCGGCGTTCGTGACCGCGATCAATTAGCCGGCCAATGGGATAAGCCATAAGGCCTTCGGCCAACAAGGCCAAGCTAAATCCCAAAGATGCTTCGGCGCGGCTGAAACCCAACTCCCGCTCGACAGGACCCATGACCAAAGAGAAGGTGTAAAACACACTTCCCCAAGTAATAAGTTGTGCCCAAGACAACCAGACCGCAAACGGACCGAGTGCGGGGGCCTTGGTGCTTATTCGGGTGAGGTCCCAATAGGGCCGATATCTGCGCATAACCACATTATCAATGCCCCGCAACGGAACGCCTGTATTGCACGGCTTCTGCGATGTGCGCCGTTTCGATGTTGGCACTCTGGGCCAAATCAGCAATGGTTCTGGCAATTTTTAAAACGCGGTGAGAACTGCGGCCACTCCAGCTAAAATGCGTCGCAACTTGCGTGATGTAAGCCAAGGCCTCGGGACCCAAGGCCACGTGCTTGTCCAGGGCGCTGCCACTCAAAGCTTGGTTGCTACAGCCTTGCCGAAGGCTCGCTATTGTGCGGGCATGCTGACACCGCTTTTTAAGCACAGCAGTGCTTTCACCTGGCGCCGCGTTAATGAGCAATGCTGCGCTTTGGCTAGGCACCTCGATGTGCAAATCAATGCGGTCTAACAGAGGGCCACTTACTTTGCTGCTGTAACGGTGCACTTGATCTGGCGTGCAGCGACACACCGGCCCGCTTTGACCAGGACTTCTGGCGTGCCCTGCATAGCCACAGGGGCAGGGGTTCATGGCGGCAATCAGTTGAAACCTGGCCGGAAATTCTGCGCTGTGTGCGGAGCGAGAGATCGTGACGCAGCCCGACTCCATGGGCTCGCGCAAAGCCTCCAGCGCGGCGCGAGGAAATTCTGGCAGCTCGTCTAAAAACAACACGCCATGGTGTGCCAACGAGATTTCACCAGGCCTTGGCGGTGATCCACCACCCACCAAGGCCACGGCACTGGCAGAGTGATGCGGCTGGCGTGTTGCACGCACCAACCATTGCGACAATTGAAATCGCCCGGCCAAACTGGCCACCGAGGCGGCCTCCAAAGCTTCTTGCACGCTAAGTGGCGGCAAGAGGCCCGCAAACCTGAGCGCCAACATGGACTTGCCAGAACCGGGCGGCCCCACCATCAGAAGACTGTGACCGCCCGCCGCGGCAATTTCAAGCGCTCTTTTGGCGCCAGCCTGGCCCTTCACATCGGTCAAATCTGGATAGGAAGTCTCGCCTTTACATTCAGGGCTTGGGCGATGGTGTATTCGTGCCCAGCCATCGGGCGTGCTGGGTGACTGAGCCAAAGCCGATGTGCCTGCCAAACAAAACTGATCAGCCACATCACGCAAATGGCGGGCTCTGTAAACCTTTGCATCTGGCACCAGAGCGGCTTCTTCGGCACTTTCAGGTGGCAATACCAAAGACGGTGCATTCGCCTTTTGGTACAAAGCCAAGCCCATGACCAAAGCGCCTCGGACAGGCCGCAAGGCCCCCGACAAGGACAACTCTCCAGCAAACTCGAACTCTTTGAAGCGCGCGCCATCAATTTGACCGCTGGCCGCCAAAATGCCCAAAGCAATGGGCAAATCAAAACGGCCAGAGTCTTTGGGCAAGTCGGCGGGCGCCAAATTGACCGTGATGCGCTGGTTGCTGGGAAACTCAAAACCCGAGTTTTGAAGCGCCGACCGCACCCGCTCCCGGGCCTCCTTGACTTCCACATCGGCCAGCCCGACCAAGGTAAAGCTGGGCAAACCATTGGCCAGATGGACCTCGACTGTGACGGAGGGTGATTGAAGGCCCAGCAAAGCCCGACTTTGCACCAAAGATAAACGCATACTTGCTCCGCGCACCAAACGGGTGCAATATCTATCAGACTTTTTATAAACCAGTCCTAGGGGGGTGCAATTGCCATTGGAACACCATGGCCTGAAAAAAACTATTTCAGAGTGATGACAATGACTTGCACTGATGCAGTGCAGCATTGGCATGCTAAATGCTTAAACGTACCAGTCTTATTCTTATTTCACAGGAGCTTCTCATGAAAAAAATCGTTTCCCCTTTGATGCTTGCCATGTCATTGGCTACTTTCGGTTCTGCTATGGCGCAAACAGCGCCAGCTGCACCAGAGTCAACTTTGTCTTTCAATGCAGGCGTATTCAGTGATTACCGCTACCGCGGCATTTCACAAAGCCGTCTTAACCTAGCCGTGCAGGGCGGTGCTGATTACGCGCACAAGAGCGGCGCCTACATTGGCGTTTGGGGTTCCAGCATCAATTGGATCAAAGATACCAAGGTCGGTGCTAATTCCGGCAAAGCAGGTACAGAAGTTGACATTTATGGTGGCTACAAATTCTCAGTTGGAGATGTTGCTTATGACCTTGGCTTCCTTAGATATGAGTATTCAGGAAATGAACTGCAAAAAGTTTCTGGTTATGCAAATGCAAATACCAATGAGTTGTATGGCGCAGTAACTTTAGGTGTTGTGACTGCCAAGTACTCTCAAAGCACAGGCAACCTTTTTGGCAATGTAGGTAGCAAAGGAAGTACCTATTTGGATGTGACAGCCAATTTTGATTTGGGTGATGGTTACACCTTAGCCCCGCATTTGGGCCGTCAAGCAGTCAAAGGTGGAAGCTTTTATTCCTACACAGACTACTCATTGACTTTGGGTAAAGACATGGGCAAAGGTATGACTGCATCTGCAGCATTAATTGGAACGGATGCCAACAAAGGTGCATATGTCAGCCCATCAGGCAAACAACTCGGCAAAGCTGGCGTGGTTGTTGGTTTGAAATACACGTTCTAAATTTTTTTGCATTACCAAGGAGCCATCATGAAACTGGTGACCGCCATCATTAAACCTTTCAAGCTCGATGAAGTGCGTGAGGCACTCTCAGCCATCGGCGTACAAGGCATTACTGTGACCGAAGTTAAAGGCTTTGGTCGTCAAAAAGGACATACCGAGTTGTATCGGGGTGCCGAATACGTGGTTGATTTCTTGCCTAAGGTGAAGATTGAAGCCGCTGTCTCAACTGAGCAAGTTGAACGAGTCATCGAAGCCATCGAATCAGGTGCACGCACCGGCAAGATTGGCGATGGCAAAGTGTTTGTGTATGACTTAGAGCAAGTTGTTCGCATTCGTACCGGTGAAACTGGGGCTGATGCCCTTTGATGTCCCAGAAAGAGAGATCTGAATGAAAAAAATATTTGCCTCCCTTGCTTTGGGATTGACCTTGTGTTTTGGCGGCGCTGCGTTTGCACAAACCGCCCCCGCGGCAGAAGCCAAGGTGGAAGCCAAAGCTGAAGCTGCTACACCTGCTACAGCACCTGCACCTGCAGCTGCGCCCGCCGCTGCTGAAGCTGCGCCCGCTCTTGTTCCTAACAAAGGCGATACAGCGTGGATGATGGTCTCGACCATCTTGGTCATCATGATGGTGGTGCCTGGCTTGGCTTTGTTCTATGGCGGTTTGGTTCGCAGCAAAAACATGCTTTCTGTCCTGATGCAAGTCATGGTCACTTTCTCCTTGATCACTGTTTTGTGGTTCATCTACGGTTACAGCTTGGCGTTTACCGAAGGCAATGCCTACATTGGTGGTCTCGATAGACTCTTCATGAACGGTATTTGGGACAATGCCGCTGGCACCTTTGCCAATGCAGCGACCTTCAGCAAGGGTGTGGTCATTCCTGAAATCACCTTCGCTGGTTTCCAAGCGACATTCGCTGGTATTACTTGCGCCTTGATCGTGGGTGCATTTGCTGAGCGCATCAAGTTCTCCGCAGTTTTGATCTTCATGACTTTGTGGTTCACTTTCAGCTACTTGCCAATCGCTCACATGGTTTGGTTCTGGATGGGCCCTGACGCCTATGCCACCAAAGAAGTTGTGGACGAAATGAACGGCAAAGCCGGCATGATTTGGCAGTGGGGTGCACTTGACTTCGCTGGCGGTACCGTTGTTCACATCAACGCTGCTGTGGCTGGCTTGGTCGGTGCCTTCATGATTGGCAAACGCATTGGTTATGGCCGCGAAGCCATGACACCTCACTCTTTGACATTGACCATGGTCGGTGCTTCGTTGTTGTGGGTGGGCTGGTTCGGTTTCAACGCAGGCTCTGCTCTGGAAGCCAACGGCTTTGCAGCGCTCGCCTTCGTTAACACCTTGTTGGCCACTGCTGCTGCTGTGTTGGCCTGGTGCGTCGGCGAAGCGCTGATGCGCGGTAAAGCTTCGATGTTGGGTGCAGCCTCTGGTGCAGTTGCTGGTTTGGTGGCCATTACGCCAGCAGCCGGTAACGTGGGCATTGGCGGCGGCTTGGTCATTGGTATTGTTGCTGGCTTTGCATGTTTGTGGGGCGTCAATGGCCTCAAGAAAATGCTGGGCGCTGACGACACATTGGACGTCTTCGGCGTGCACGGTGTGGGCGGTATTGTGGGCGCGTTGCTCACAGGTGTGTTCAATTCACCCGCCTTGGGTGGCCCTGGTTTTGTGGCCGACTGGACCACAGCCACCATGGTGACTGCTGCTGATTACTCTATTGCCGCGCAAGTTTGGACACAAGCCAAAGCCGTGCTGGTCACCATCGTGTGGTCTGGCGTGGTGTCTTTGGTCGCCTTCAAGCTGGTTGATTTGACGGTAGGCCTGCGTGTTTCTGAAGAAGCTGAGCGCGAAGGCTTGGACATCACATCACACGGCGAAACTGCTTATCACGGTTAATCTGCAAAGATTTCCAAAGACTTTCCGAGAAGTTAGTCTCCACCCTCACAGCCCGCTTCGGCGGGCTTTTTTTCGCCTGCAAACAGGGCTGCTTCTTTTATATCGAATTCTTAACTCACAATCTCACCATCCTATCGCTCAATTTTTAAAATGACCACGACGCCTCACTTGATCCATCCCAAATGGCAGCGCATCACATCTCAGGCAGATGGTTTGGGCGAGTCGCCGTTTTGGCACCCCACAGAAAATTGCTTGTATTGGCTTGACATTCCCGGCCAACGCTTACGCCGAATGGCTTTGCAGGCTGACTTGCTGTGCGAGCAAAAAATTGAAGACTGGCCACTGGGCGAGGAGCCAGGTTGCTTTGCGCCTGCCGTCCAAGGTGGTTGGGTGATTGCCACGCGCAGCGGTGTTTATCGCGCTCGGACATGGGGCGGCCCAAGGCAGTTGTTGGCAGCGGCGCCCTACGACACAGCGCAGTTGCGGTTCAACGATGGCAAGTGCGATCCGGCAGGCAACTTTTGGAGCGGCTCTATGTTTGAGCCGCGCGATCAAGCGGCGGCTGTGTTGTATGCATTGCAGGCGGACGGCCGTTTAGAGATCAAGGCAGGAGACGCCACCGTGGCCAATGGCCTTGCTTGGGCACCCGATGGGCGCACCCTTTACTGGTCGGACACCGGTGCTCATTGCATCAGGGCGTGGGACTATGACGCAAACACCCAAACAATGAGCCGTGAAAGGGTGTTTGCCCAATTTCAGCCCAAACCAAAAAATTGGGTTTATGGCTCCGCCAGCGCAGAAGCTTATTGCGGCCGTCCCGATGGTGCAGCGGTGGATGCAGAAGGCTTTTACTATGCAGCCATGTACGAGGGCCATCGTTTGGCCAAGCTTGCGCCAGATGGACGTTGCGTGGCATTCATTGAAACGCCTGTCCAATGCCCCACCATGCCCTGTTTTGGCGGTGAAGATTTGTGCACTTTGTTCATCACCACGTCGGCCCATGGGCGCAGTGCTGAAGAACTGCAGGCCTTGCCTGACTCAGGCTGTGTGTTTGCAACGCGCGTAGAGACACCCGGCCTACCTGTGAGTTTTTTCAACAACTGAATTGACCACTTTCTTGCAGGCGAAAAAGCAAGAAAGCGACTAAATGAGCGCTCAGCCGTTTAACATTGGCACATGCACGCAAGCCCCCAACCCAGCCAAAGCGCAGAGCTGCTCCCTGATCTGCCCGCGCTTTTGGACACCATTCGATCTGCCGCCGCGCAAGCTGATGGGCCGCGAAAGACGTTTCGCATTCATGGCTCGGGCAGCCACGATTTTTATGGCGAATCATTGGAAGGCGAATTGCTGGAAACACGTGGACTCAAGGGCATCGTTCAATATGAACCCAGTGAGTTGGTCGTGACGGTATCAGCTGGTACGCCCTTGCAAGAGTTAGAGGCAGCGTTGTCAGAGCAGGGTCAGTGCTTGGCCTTTGAGCCGCCCCATTTCAAATTGAACGCGGGCAACAATCATCACAGCCATGCCACAGTCGGCGGTATGGTGGCAGCAGGTTTAAGTGGCCCTGCCAGGGCCAGCGCAGGAGCGGTTAGAGACTTTGTCTTGGGGCTGCGCTTCATCAATGGCCGCGGCGAACACCTTAGCTTTGGGGGCCAGGTGATGAAAAACGTGGCGGGCTACGACGTCAGTCGATTGCTTGCCGGCAGTTGGGGCACCTTGGGTTTGATCACCGAAGTGTCTCTCAAGGTTTTGCCCGTTGCCCCAGCCGAGGCTTTTTTGATGTGCGCTCTGCCGCAAGAACAAGCCTTGAATTTATTGCACCAATGGGGAGGCCAGCCTTTGCCATTGAACGCCAGTTGCTGGGTCAAAGACAGCACCCAAGCTGGCGCACCAGAGATGTTGTTTGTTCGCTTGCGTGGTGCCTTGGCTGCGGTGCAAGCGGCCAAGCTGCGCATGTCGCAAGATGTTGCCAAGCTGCAAAGCAAATTGATGACGCAGTCGGCTGAATCTGCCGCCCAGGATTGGGCCTTGTGCCGAGACCAAGCCTTGCCATTTTTCACCGAACACAGCACCTCCAAAGACATGGCACTTTGGCGTTTGTCTGTGCCGCAAACTGCGCCTGTTTTAAAATTGCCAAACAGTGCAAGCGAGACGCTCATTGAATGGCACGGCGCACAGCGCTGGATTTGGGCGCCGCTCAGTGAGGTGCAAAGTATCCGTCAAGCCGCCGCCAGCGTTGGCGGACAAGCCACTTTGTTTAGGCGGCCCCAGCAAGCCAGCGCCGCACTGAACGTGAGCACGCCGGTTTTCGCGCCGCTCGATACGGTGCAGCAACGCATTCAACACGCGTTGAAAAACGAATTTGACCCTGCGGGCATTTTCAGCCCGCGAAGACTGAACGCGCACTTCTGAGGCTCAACATGCAAACCCAACTCGCACCTGAGTTTCAAAACACCCTTATCGGCCAAGAGGCCGAGGCCATTCTGCGCCAATGTGTGCACTGTGGCTTTTGCTCAGCCACCTGTCCCACTTACCAACTGATGGGCGATGAGCTAGATGGTCCACGCGGCCGCATCTACCTTATGAAGCAAGTCTTTGAGGGAGCAACGCCCACCCGCAAAACACAGCTGCATTTAGACCGATGCCTGACTTGTCGCAATTGCGAAAGCACTTGCCCTAGCGGCGTTGAATATGGCCACTTGGTTGACTTGGGACGCAAAGTCGTCGATGCCAAAGTACAAAGACCACTGAAAGAGCGCGCGCTGCGTTGGGCACTCAAAGAAGGACTTACCTCGTCCCTCTTTGGGCCCGCTATGAAGTTGGGACAAAGCGTTCGTGCCCTGCTGCCTGCTGCAATGAAAGCCAAAGTGCCTGCGCCACAAAATGCCGGTGCTTGGCCGCAAGAAACGCACACCCGCAAGGTCTTGATGTTGGCCGGTTGTGTACAGCCCGCCATGATGCCCAATATCAACACAGCCACAGCCCGCGTGCTCAATGCGTGCGGCATTCAGGTGGTCGTGCCGCCAGCCGCTGGTTGCTGTGGTGCTGTCAAGTTTCACTTGAACGATCAAGTTGGTGGTTTGGACCACATGCGTCAAAACATCGATGCCTGGTGGCCTTGGGTTGAACAAGGTGTGGAAGCCATTGTGATGAACGTCTCGGGTTGCGGTGTCACCGTGAAAGAGTATGGTCATCTGCTTCAACACGATGCGCAGTATGCAGAGAAGGCGCGCCGTATTTCAGAACTCACGCGCGACTTGAGTGAGTTGTTGCCCATGTGTTTACCGGCACTTCAACAGAAGTTGAAGCCTGAGCTTGTGGCCCAAACGGGCGTCCTGGCCTATCACCCGCCCTGTACTTTGCAGCACGGTCAACAACTCAAAGGCGGCGTGGAATTGCAATTGGGCCAGCTTGGCTTCAAGCTGCGTGTGGCCGAGCTTGAAGCCCATTTGTGTTGTGGTTCGGCAGGCACATACTCGGTGTTGCAAGCCGATACGGCATATGCCTTGCGCGACCGCAAGTTGGCGCATCTAAATCACTTGCAACCCACCGCCATTTTGAGTGCCAACATTGGCTGCATCACGCATTTACAAAGTGGCGCAGATGTGCCGGTTCGGCATTGGGTGGAGTTGGTCGACGAAGTGCTTTCAAAAAGCCACTGAAGCAGTCACAGCGGACGGACTTGAGCCAATCAAGTCGAAACCTTAAGTCAATTTAGGCGGCTAGCGCGGCTTCAATGTCTTGTGCTATTTTCTCTGGCTTGTCCATCGAGGCATAGCGCTTGAGCACCCGGCCATCACGCCCCACCAAAAACTTGGTGAAGTTCCATTTGATGGCCTTGCTGCCCAACAAGCCTGGCGCATCAGCGCACAGCCATTGGTAAAGCGGGTGTGCCTCGGCGCCATTGACGTTGACTTTTTGCATCATGGTGAAACTCACACCGTAATTGACTTGACAAAAATTGGCTATGACTTCGTTGCTGGCAGGATCTTGGTTGCCAAACTGATTGCAAGGGAACCCTAAAACAGCCAAGCCTTGCTCTTTGTAGGCTTGGTGAATTTTTTCAAGACCGCCAAACTGAGGCGTGAAACCGCAGGCACTGGCGGTGTTCACAATGAGCATGACCTTGCCTTGTAATTGACGCAAGGCCAAGTCTTGCCCGTTCATTTGAACAGCTTCAAAATCGTAAATTGTTTTCATGGGTTGCGCCTTCAATGGGGTGAATCAAAGTGGCTATCAACCATGCAGATGGTCATTTTTTGCCACGTCCATTAAGTGTTTCAACTCTTCACTGTGATCCCGCATATTGCGCTCGTGCCAGCGCTTAATGACCCACATGAAAAAGGCCACCACCAAGCCAAAGGCGGTGATGGCGCCAAAGGCAGACAGCCCCATGCCTGTTGAGAAACTGTACAAGCCACCCAACAACAAAATACAGAGTTGTTCATTGAAGTTTTGAACTGCAATGGACCTGCCGGCGCCCATCAGGTTGTGGCCGCGGTGCTGCAACAGAGCGTTCATGGGAACCACCAAAAAACCACCCAGTGCACCCAGTAAAATCAGGAAAGGTGCTGCAACCCACACGTTGTCGATGAAGTTCATGCCCACGACGAGCAAGCCCATGCCAATGCCCAATGGCATGACCAGAGTTGCTTGGTGCAACTTCATTCGAACGGAGGCCACAACTGCACCGACGGCGGTGCCAATGGCAACGACACCGACCAAACTAGATGCTTGGGTGGTGGAATATCCCAATGCAGCCGCACTCCAGGCTAGGACGATGTACCGCAAGTTGCCCGACACACCCCAAAACAGGGTCGTGGTTGAAAGTGAAATCTGGCCCAAGCGGTCTTTCCAAAGGCGTGAATTGCAATCCCAAAAATCGGGCAGCAAGGCCCATAAATTTTGAGGCATGCTGCGCATGGCAACGCCAGTATTGGGGATTCGCGTGTTGAACCAAGCCGCCAAAGCATAAAAGACGATCAGTAACAAAATGGCAGCCTCGGGCGGTGTATCAATGCCCGTTTCTAAGAACGGCAAGTCAAAACCCAACAAGAACTCAGAAACATGCGGGCCCACCAATTGCCCACCGATTAATACGCCTAAGATGATGGAAGCAATGGTCAGGCCTTCGATCCAGCCATTGGCTTTGACCAGTTGCGAGGCTGGCAGCAATTCGGTCAAGATGCCGTATTTGGCGGGCGAGTAGGCTGCGGCGCCTAAGCCCACGACGGCATAAGACAGCAAGGGGTGTGTGCCAAAGAGCATCATCAAACAGCCCACCACCTTGATGGCGTTGCTGACGAACATGACTTGGCCTTTGGGTCTGGAGTCGGCAAAGGCACCCACAAAAGGCGCTAGAACAACGTAAAACAGGGCGAACATGGGCACCAAAGCAGCGCGTTGCCACTCGGCACCGCCACTGATGCGAATGAGTTCAACAGCCGCGACAAAAAGTGCGTTGTCGGCCAGCGAACTGAAAAACTGGGCCGCCATGATGGTGTAAAAACCGCGCTTCATGAAATCATGCAGTGAATCGATAGGACATAGGGTCGAAGTCGAAAATATGAAAATTGAAGAAAGCAACACCGGCTTTGCAGATGTTGACCTAAGTTTCATTTATATCACGCTCTGAAGTGACACAATCTAGACTACACCCTTTGAAATAGATCTTTGTTTTTAACGATTTCACATGCCTAGACCCATTCAGGCCACCATTGACCTTCAAGCCTTGCGCCATAACTTAGCGCTTGTTAAAGCAACAGCGCCCGATGCCTTGGTTTGGGCTGTTGTCAAAGCCAATGCTTATGGCCACGGCCTAGAAAGAGTTGTCAATGCTTTGCGTGCCGCAGACGGCTTGGCTCTTCTCGATTTATCAGAAGCCGAGCGTGTCAGGCAAATGGGCTGGCGCGGCCCTGTCCTTTTGCTGGAGGGTGCTTTTGAAACCCGCGACCTTGAGTTGTGCTCGCGACTCAACCTGTGGCACGTGGTGCATTGCGAAGCGCAAATTGACATGTTGGCCATTCACAAAACACATCTAGGCCATCGTGTATTCCTTAAAATGAATACGGGTATGAACCGATTGGGTTTTGCCCCGCAAGCATTTCGAGCCGCTTGGACTCGTTTGAATGCACTTCCCCAAGTAGATGAAATTTCGCTCATGTCGCACTTTAGTGATGCCGATACAGACAAAGGTATTGCGGCAGCCATGACCGTGTTTCAAGAATATACGCATGACTTATCTGGCGAGCGCAGCTTGTGTAACAGCGCCGCCGCCTTGCGCCATGCCCAAGACTTAAAGGTCCGGTCAGATTGGTTGCGACCTGGCATTGCGCTTTACGGTAGTTCGCCTGACCATCCAGCCCACACGGCAGAACAATGGGGCTTGAAACCGGTCATGAGTTTGAATGCTGCCATCATTGGTGTGCAGCATTTGCAAGCCGGTGATACGGTGGGCTATGGCTCTTCATTTGTGGCCGATCGTCCCATGCGAATTGGTGTGGTGGCCTGTGGCTATGCAGATGGCTACCCACGCCACGCGCCCACCGGCACACCCGTGTGTGTCGATGGCATTCGCACTCGAACAGTGGGCCGTGTCAGTATGGACATGATCACAGTCGACATCACCGATTTGCCACAAGCCGACATGGGCAGCGAGGTCACCTTGTGGGGCCAACCCCAAAAAACCAGCAACTCATCTGCCGGTGTTTCGATCGATGAGGTGGCCAGTGCCGCAGGCACTGTGGGCTATGAGTTGATGTGCGCTTTGGCGGCGCGCGTTCCGGTCGCAGTTTTGGACACACTTTGAACGTCAAGAAGCAAAACACATTGGCCTTGATGGCCGCTTTTGTTTTAATTTTGATTTGGGGTGCCAACTTCAGCGTTCAAAAGTATTTGATAGACACACTTTCACCCGGTGGGTTTTTGTTGGGCCGTTACGTGATCATGCCGACATGTGCATTGATCATGATGCGCATCACACTTGGTCGCTTCTTTCCGCCGATGTCGCGAAAAGATATTGTTGAACTGGCCAGCTTAGGCTTTGTGGGGCACAGCTTGCACGTGAGCATTGTTTGTTATGGCATTCATTTGTCGACGCCCTTTTCAAGCTCTGTGATTCTTGCGTGTGGCCCCATTTTTACCTTGCTCATTTTGAGATGGAAGGGACACGAAAAACTTCAGCGCTATCAAGTCTTGGGCGTCATGATCGCCTTCACAGGCGTGTTGCTGTTTCTTTCTGAAAAAATTATGAAAGGTGATTTGCGGGCCACGGGCGGAGACTTGGTCTTGTTTGTGGCGGCGGTCTTATTTTCTTATTACACCGTGCAAGCCAAACCACTGCTAGAAAGACACGGCATCATTTTGACCATGGGATATGCCACGCTGTTGGGCGGCTTGCCCGTTATGTTGTTGTCAATCCCGTTGGGACTTGAAGCACCTTGGGCCAGTTTGGGTGTTCAGGGTTGGGCAGCCATGGCTTAGTCTGTTTTGATTTCTGCCTTTGGTGGCTGGTTTGTATGGGGCTGGATCAACCAAGTCAGAGGCGTTGCCAGAACAGCGCCCTTGATGTACCTCATGCCACCTGTCGCTGGCTTGTTTGCTTGGGCTCTTACGGGTGAGCAATACACCGCAAGTAAATTAATAGGCGCAGCCATTGCCTTGTTAGGCGTGGCGTTTGCCCAATTTGCCCCTCAGCGGAAAAATCCATCGTAGCCCGTTTTTAGAATCAGGGCGCCCACAACGGCCAAAAAGGCGTAGCGCACAAAACCAGCACCGTGCTTCAGTGCCAGTCGAGTTCCAATCAGGCTACCGATGAGATTGGCCAAGGCCATGGGCACGGCCAAGTGCCACCAAACATGGCCCTGCAAAGTGAACAGCACCAAGGCTGAAAAGTTGGTGGCTGTGTTCATGAGCTTGGCCGAAGCCGATGCGTTCAAGAAGTCATAGCCCAACAAACGGACGTAAGCAAAGACAAAAAAGCTGCCTGTGCCGGGCCCAAAAAAACCATCGTAAAAACCAAGCAACAAGCCAATTGAAGCCGCTACAAGGGCCTCACCTTTGGATTGAAATCGAGGCTCGTGCAACTGCCCCATCTCTTTCTTGGCAACGGTGTAAATGAGCAAGCCCAAAAGTAAAAATGGCAAGGCTTTGCGCAAAAAACTGGGGTCAACTTGGGTCACGGTCCAGGCACCACACAGCGAGCCTACTAGGCCTGCCACCGCCGCAGGCAACAAAGCTGCCCAACGCATCTCAATTTTTTTGCTGAATTGGTAGGAGGCAAAGGCTGTGCCCCAAATGGCCGCGCTTTTGTTGGTGCCAACCAAGGTGGCCGGTGGCGCAGTGGGAAAGATTGCAAACAGGGCTGGGATCAAAATCAGACCACCGCCACCCACGATGGCGTCAACCATGCCGGCAAACAAGGAAGCCAGGGAGACGAGGAGTATTTCCATCAAAAAAAAGCGCCGCTTTCGCGACGCTTGTAAAAAGTCACATCTCGTTTTGGATGCTCATGTTCGATTAGTTTGGGTGTCTCCTCTGCCCTCAAAACGAACCCAAACAGCAGTTCATCGAGTGAATGAAATGTACAAGGCTGCATCAGACATTGCCATCAGGGATTTCCCGTGGCAAACCCCTGTGCATCTTTGGCCATCCAGTGCGCCGCCTTTTCAGCAATCATGAGGGTGGGGCTGTTGGTGTTGCCGCTGGTGATGTTTGGCATGACGCCTGCATCAACCACCCTCAAGCCGCGAATGCCGCGAACTTGCAATTGGCTGTTGACCACAGCCATGGGGTCGTCTTCGCGGCCCATGCGCGTGGTGCCAACAGGGTGAAAGATGGTGCTGGCAATGTCGCCTGCCAGCTTGGCCAATTCTTCATCCGATTGGTATTGAACCCCAGGCCTGAACTCCTCAGGTTCAAAGGCGGCCATAGCGGGTTGCGACATGATGCGCCGAGTGACACGCAGACTGTCTGCCGCCACTTTTCGGTCTTCCTCGGTGCTTAAATAATTGGGCGCAATGGCGGGCGGCACATTGAAATCGGGACTCTTTAAGGTCACGCTGCCTCGGCTGCTTGGATTCAAATTACAAACGCTGGCGGTGATGGCGGGAAAGTTGTGCAAAGGCTCACCAAATGCGTCCAAACTTAAAGGCTGCACATGGTATTGAATATTGGCCCATTCACGACTTGGATCGCTTTTGGTGAAGGCGCCCAATTGGCTGGGTGCCATGCTCATGGGGCCAGACCGAGACATGGCATATTCCAAACCAATCTTTGCTTTGCCCCACCAACTGTTGGCCAAGGTGTTCAGTGTTTTGGCATTCTTGACTTTGTAGACAGAGCGAATTTGCAAATGGTCTTGTAAATTGGCGCCAACGCCGGGCAAGTCGTGCGTCACTTGCACACCGTTTTGTTTCAAACTGTTGGCAGCCCCAATGCCAGACAGTTGCAAAATTTGAGCAGAGCCGATGCTGCCTGCGCTGAGTGCCACTTCGCGTGTGGCTGTGGCGGTGACCAGTTGATGGCCGTCCCACACCTTGACGCCGGTACAGCGCTTGCCGCCATCGGCATCTGTTTCAATGACCAGACTGGCGGCCTGAGCTTGCGTCCAAAGCTCAAAGTTGGGGCGCGCATAGCAAGTGGGTCTTAGAAATGCTTGCGCGGTGTTCCAGCGCCAGCCGCTTTTTTGATTCACTTCAAAATAGCCCACGCCTTCATTGTTGCCGCGATTGAAGTCAGTTGACGAAGGCACGCCAGCTTGCTGCGCGGCTTTTGAAAATGCATCCAAGACGTCCCAACTTAAACGCTGTTTCTCGACACGCCACTCACCACCCGCTTGCCGCGCTTTGAGAATTCTGAAGTACTCGGCCGAAGCGGCATCGCCGTGGCGTTTTGGGTTTAACAAGGCGCCAGCGACGCCATGCGCGCCGTGTGTTTCAGTGGCGCCTTGGTGGTGGTCTTCGTGCAGTTGAAAGTAGGGCAAGCATTGGTCCCAGCGCCATTGAGTGTCGCCGGTGATGCTGGCCCATTGGTCGTAATCGCGAGATTGCCCGCGCATGTAAATCATGCCATTGATGCTGCTGCACCCGCCCAACACTTTGCCTCTGGGGTAGCGCAGCGTTCTGCCGTTCAAGCCTTCTGCCGCTTCCGTTTCGTACAGCCAGTCGGTGCGTGGATTGCCAATGCAATACAAATAACCAACAGGTATGTGTATCCAGTGGTAATCATCTCGCTTGCCGGCCTCGATGAGCAAAACACGTTTGCTGGCGTCGCTCGATAAGCGATTTGCCAACAGACACCCCGCAGTGCCAGCGCCGACGATGATGTAGTCAAAAGTGCTGTCGTTCATGGCGCTCCGAAATGGGAAAAATCTGGCTTACTTTGAGGTCGGCATGACAAACTCGGCACCCTTGCCGATGCTCTCTGGCCAACGCTGCATGATCGATTTTTGCTTGGTGTAAAAGCGCACACCTTCTTCACCATACGCATGCATGTCGCCAAACAAACTGCGCTTCCATCCGCCAAAACCATGCCATGCCATGGGCACGGGAATGGGCACATTGATACCAACCATACCCACTTGAATTCGGCGTGAGAATTCGCGCGCCACATTGCCATCGCGGGTGAAGCAACTCACCCCATTGCCAAACTCATGGTCGTTGATAATTTGAACTGCTTCGCCAAAATCTTTCACGCGAACGCAGGACAAGACAGGGCCAAAAATTTCTTCTTTGTAAATTTTCATGTCGGTTTTAACATGGTCAAACAAGGTGCCGCCTAACCAGAAGCCCTTGTCGCAGCCTTCGCCCGCTTTGGCGCCATCAAATTGACGACCATCGACCAACAATTGTGCACCTTCAGCCACACCAGCATCGATGTAACCGGTGATGCGTTGTTTGGCAGCTGCTGTGACAATGGGGCCCATCTCTGCCGCCAAGTTGGTGCCGTTTAGCACTTTGAGTGCGCGTGTTTTCTCGAGCAACAAGGGCATGAGTCTTTCGGCCACATCGCCCACCAAGACGGCCACGCTGATGGCCATGCAGCGCTCACCGGCCGAACCATATGCGGCGCCCATGAGCGCATCGACGGCTTGGTCAATGTCGGCGTCAGGCATGACGACCATGTGGTTCTTGGCGCCGCCCAAGGCTTGCACACGTTTACCATGGTGTGCACCGTTTTCATACAGGCTGTTGGCAATGGGTGTAGAGCCAACAAAACTCACGGCCTTGACATCGGGGTGGGCCACCAACGCATCGACAGCCTCCTTGTCACCTTGCACCACGTTGAAAACACCACTGGGCAGGCCAGCTTGGTGCAGAAGCTCTGCCATGAACAAGCTGGGGCTGGGGTCCAATGGGCTTGGCTTTAAAACAAAGCTGTTGCCACAGGCAATGGCCACCGGAAACATCCACATGGGCACCATGACTGGAAAGTTAAAAGGGGTGACGCCCGCGACAACGCCCAAAGGCTGGCGCAATGTCCAGTTGTCGATACCGGTTGAGACTTGGTCTGTAAAGTCCCCTTTGAGCAATTGCGGGATACCGCATGCGAACTCCACAATGTCGATGCCGCGAGAGACTTCGCCTTGCGCATCTGTGAAGACCTTGCCGTGTTCGGCAGTGATCATGTGAGCCAAGGTGTCTTTGTGCTGGTTGAGCAACTCCAGAAACTTGAACATCACGCGTGCGCGTCGCAATGGCGGTGTGTCGGCCCAAGCTGGAAACGCAGCTTGAGCGGCAGCGACAGCTTGATCAACATCTTGTGTGTTGGCTAAATTCACGCGGCCTGTGACTGCACCCGTGGCTGGATTGAAAACGTCTTGTGCACGGGAAGAGGAGCCCGAGACTTTATGACCTGAAATGAAATGAGCGATGGCGGTGGCAGTCATGAAAAATCCTAATGGCCTAAAAGGTGTGTGAGTATGAATGTTAATCGTTGCTGGCAGAGACGGTGGCTGGGTGACGGCGCCTGAACATGCCCCAGCCTTCCATGCGGAGAACGCAGTCACCATGCTGGTTGTGCATTTCCCACTGAGTTCGCACCAGCCCCACATCGGGCTTGGAGCGCATGGCCCTTGACGCCAATATTTTGTGTTTTAAGTGCAGGGTGTCATTGGGCATGACAGGTTTTTTCCATTGCAAATTTTCCAAGCCCGGCGATCCCAAGCTGGCAGCGTCTTGCAAAAAGTTGGTGACCATCAAACGCATCGCCATGGAGCAGGTGTGCCAACCACTGGCGCAAAGCCCACCAAAAATAGACGCCTTGGCGGCCTCATCGTCTAAGTGAAATGCTTGGGGGTCGAACTGGCTTGCAAATGCAATGATCTCTTCGCGAGTGGGCGTGATGGTACCCAAATCTCGTTCACTGCCCGGTTGCAGGTCTTCCCAGTAATAGAGAATGGTGCGTGCGCCCTCTGATGACATTAACGACCCCCCGAGACATCGACCAAGCTCATGGTGGTGTAGCTGGCTTCATCAGACAGCAACCACACAATGGCCTGTGCAACTTCCATGGCGCTGCCGCCGCGTTTGGCAGGCACCAAATGCTCCAAATCTTTCACCCGATTGGGCAGTCCACCAGAGGCGTGAATCTCGGTGTCAATGAGGCCTGGCCGGATGGCGTTCACGCGAATGCCTTCGCCAGCAACTTCCTTGGCCAAACCCAGCGTGAAACTGTCGATCGCACCTTTGGCGGCTGCGTAATCCAAGTATTGGCCGGGCGAGCCCAAGCGTGCGGCTGCGCTCGAGAGATTCACAATGCTGCCGCCTTGACCGCCGTGCAGGGTGCTCATTTGCAAGATGGCTTCACGGGCACACAGCATGGATCCTAAAACGTTGATGTCAAACATTCTGCGCCAGCGCGCCATGCTCATTGCATCCAAGCGAGCAGAAACGTCTACAACGCCCGCATTGTTGACCAAGCCTTGAAGAGGCCCCAACTCGGTACGCACTTTTTGGAACATCGCCAGCACTTGGTCTTCTTGTGCAACATCGGCTTGCACGGACATGGCGCGGCCACCTGCAGCTTCAATTTGCTGAACAACGCTGTCTGCAGCTTGAGCATTGGCGCTGTAATTGACAGCCACATCCCAGCCCTTTTGGGCCGCCAAAATACAGCTTGCAGCACCAATGCCGCGACTGCCTCCGGTAACCAATAAAACTTTGCGCATGGCTTATCTCCTGCAGAATTGTGGCCAAACTGTTAAAACAGTTGATTGTTGGTTAATTTAACTGCGCAGATTACCCTATGTAGGAGCCTTTTGTGAGTCACTCAGTCGACTATTATTTCGCCCCCCAAAGCCCATGGGCATATTTGGGGCATCAACGTTTTCATAACATTCTCAAGAAATCAGGCGCATCTGTTCGCGTCATGCCCTTCGATTTGGGGGGCAAGGTATTTCCAATTTCCGGGGGCTTACCCTTGGGGCAGAGAGCGCCTCAGCGACAAGCCTACCGTTTGACGGAGCTTGAGCGCTTCAGCAAATGGTTGGGCGCGCCCTTGCATCTCAAGCCCACTTTTTTTCCTGTCAGCGGTGATGATGCTGCCAAATTGATCATTGCGGTCGACATGGCGGTCGGTGCCGATGCGGCCATGAACATCAGTGGCGCTATTCTGTCCGCGGTTTGGTCTCAGCAACGCAACATTGCCGATGAAAAAACCTTGGTTGAACTGCTCCATGAGCAACACTTGCCAGCGGCGTGCTTAGAGCAGACATACAGCCAAGCCGTCCACGAGCGCTACGAGTCCTATACCCAAATGGCCATTGATGCAGGCGTTTTCGGTGCGCCAAGTTATGTATTGGACGGAGAAATTTTTTGGGGCCAAGATCGGCTTGATTTTGTTGAGCGTGCGCTCGCACTTTAATCATGTTTCACGGCGTTCAGGCCGATGTGGAAATGGGCTGTGCAGAGGCCGGCATGGGCCTTGGCTTTTTTCAAAGCGCATTTAGCCTAAAGCGATAGATGTCGTCACTTGCCTGATCGCGCCAAATACCGTTTGCGCCAAAAAAACCAAGCCAAAGAAGACGCGATCAGCGCCATGCTACTCAGTGCCCACCAAAAGCCAGCCTGAGCATGCATGAGTGGAATGACATCAAAGTTCATGCCAAAAATAGCCGCGATCAAATTCAAGGGCAGAAAAATGGCGGTGATAGAGGTCAGCGTTCGCATGGTCTCGTTGGTGCGATTGCTTTGGGCATTAAAGTGAATTTGCACGGCAGTTTCAATGCTGTGCTCTAAGCGCCGCACGTGGTGGACCACGCGGTCAATGTGCTCTAGTACATCGCGGCTTCGCACTTTAAGAATTTCATGCTCTTTGATCGAAATGTTGGAAAGAGGTGGCGCCCAAGTGTTCAAGGATTCCAGCCAATCTTGCATGGCACTTCGTTGGTCTTCGCAAATTTCATCGAGGTGGTGCAAGGACAGGCGCGCCTCTAACAACGCAGACCAATTGTTAAATCGCGTATCTGGGTTGATAAGTTCGGCTTGCCAATGGTCGAGTTGGCGCGAGAGATCCCGGCGCAAATCCAAATAGGCATCGACCACTTGGCTGACCATTCGAAGCATCAAATCAGCGGGGCTCACAGGAATGCCTCTCGCGCCAATAGAGCGATCGTCGATGGCCCCGTGCTCTGCGCCTTGGCCGCCAACCTGACCCGAGGGCTTATTGACTTGAGATGCTTGGCCAGCCGACATCAGCCGAGCGGCGTAGGCCTCTCGAATGGCGCAATCGTCAGGATGAAGCGTGAGCAAGACATTGTCGAAAACAGCAAACCCAATGGGGCTCGTGTCGACACGGCGCAGAGCGGGTGGGCCCCTCAGCTTGGACTTGGGTTTTTGAAGGCTCTGATTATCAGATTTTTCGGTTTCGCGGTTGGCATTGGCTAAGCGCCTAAAGACCAAAATATCGTAGTAAGACGTTAAGTCAAAACGCGAAGGAAGTTGACTGTTTAGCAAATCAGAGACATGCAAGTCCAGCAGGTTGTGCCCGTTCAATTGAAACAGGGCTTGTTGAATTTGAGCCTGCTCCGTTTGAAAAAAAGTACGGGAACACGCTACCCAAACAAAACCGTTCTCGGGCAGCGTTTTGGGCATGGACAAGGTTTCTTGGACTTGCAGTCCAGTGACCGTAAAAACGCGCATGTGTTGTGGGCTTGCTTGTTGGCTTAGGCCATCAGGCCTTGGCTAGCAAGCGAGCAGCATCGCGGGCAAAGTAGGTCAAGACACCATCTGCGCCGGCCCGCTTAAAAGCCAACAAACTCTCCATCATGACGCCATCATGGTCAAGCCAGCCATTTTGGGCTGCCGCTTTAAGCATGGCATATTCGCCTGAAACTTGATAGGCGAAAGTGGGCACACCAAACTCATCTTTCACACGCCGCACTACATCCAAGTAAGGCATACCAGGTTTGACCATGACCATGTCGGCACCTTCGGCAATGTCGAGCGCCACTTCGCGCAAGGCTTCGTTGGTGTTGCCTGGGTCCATTTGGTAAGTTTTTTTGTTGCCCTTGCCCAGGTTGGCAGCGGAGCCCACGGCGTCTCGGAAGGGGCCGTAAAAAGAGCTGGCATATTTGGCGCTGTAAGCCATGATTTGCGTGTGCACATGCCCCTTGTTTTCAAGCGCCTGACGAATGGCGCCAATGCGACCGTCCATCATGTCGCTGGGGGCCACCATGTCTACGCCGGCATCGGCTTGCACCATGGCTTGCTTAACCAATTGCGCCAGCGTCAGGTCGTTCAAGATGTAGCCATCATCATCCAGCCAGCCATCTTGGCCGTGGCTGGTGAAAGGATCTAAGGCCACGTCAGTCATGATGCCGAGTTCGGGGAAGTTCTTTTTCAGAGAGCGAACAACGGTGGGCACCAAGCCTTTGGGGTTCAATGCTTTGTTGCCATAAGGGTCCTTCAATGAACTGTCGATGACGGGGAAAAGGGCCATCACAGGAATGCCCAACTTCACGCAGTCTTCTGCCACGGGCATTAACAAATCCAAACTCAAACGCTCTACCCCTGGCATCGAGCCAACGGCTTGGCGTTGATTCTTGCCGTCCAAGACAAAGACGGGATAAATGAGGTCGTCGGCAGTGAGTTGATGCTCGCGAACCAAGCGCCGCGAATAATCGGTGCGACGTAAACGGCGTGGGCGACTTAAGGGGTAGGGTGTGTGTATCAAGGTCATTTGAAAATTGTGCCTGATCTTTGCCACATTCGGCGCATTTCCGAGGCTCATAGGCAAGAAATTTATGACCTAATAAGCTAGCCAACTTGTGCCCCATTGAGCGACGGGGCTACACTTAGGGCATGCTCTGGATCAAAGCCTTTCACATCATTTTCGTGGCCAGCTGGTTTGCCGGTCTGTTTTATTTGCCCCGAATATTTGTCAATTTGGCCATGGTGCCAGATGAGTCTGAGGCCGAGCGCGCCAGGCTATTGCTCATGTCTAGAAAACTATTGAGATTCACCACCTTGCTGTCGGTACCGGCCATTGCCTTAGGCGTTTGGTTATGGTGGGGGGTTGGTATTGGTTGGGGGCCTGGCAACGCATGGATGCATGCCAAATTGGCCTTGGTGCTCTTGATTGTTGGCTACCACCATTCATGCGGTCGAATTCTGAAAAAATTTGAGGCCAAGCAAAACACGCACAGCCATGTTTGGTACCGCTGGTTCAATGAGGCGCCAGTCTTGATGCTGGTGGCAGTCGTCATCTTGGTGGTCGTCAAGCCTTTTTAAACCAACCCATCCAGCAAGATGAAAAAGACCGCGGCATGGCCATTGGCAGCAATTTATGCTGCATTGATCATCTATGCCAGTCTTTATCCCTTCCAGAATTGGCGCTCACAAGGGGTAGATTGGCTGGCGTTTGTGTTGGCACCTTGGCCCAAGTATTGGACAGGCTTTGACGTTCTTTCTAACGTGTTGGGTTATGCCCCTTTAGGTTTTATCGTGGCGTTGGCGCTTCAACGAAGCGCTAGGCACTGGCCGGCGGTGGGACTGACTTTGGCCTTGGGCTCTTTGCTTGCATTAGGCATGGAAAGCTTGCAGCTCTTTTTACCCGCACGTGTCCCCTCCAATGTGGATTGGGGTTTGAACAGCGTTGGCACTTTGGCAGGGGCAGGCGCGGCTTGGACCATGGAGCGATTTGGATTCTTAAATCGCTGGAGTCGTTTTAGAGCCAATTGGTTTGCCTCAGATGCGCAGGGCTCATTGGTCCTGCTTGCCTTGTGGCCCATCGCATTGCTCTTTCCGGCACCGGTGCCTATGGGCTTGGGTCAAGTTTTAGAACGTGCAGAAGATGCGTTGGCCTTGATGTTGCAAGAAACACCTTGGTTAGATTGGCTGCCTGTTCGCGAAGTTGAGTTGCAACCCTTGCTGCCGGTTTATGAAGTTTTGTGTGTCAGCCTTGGCCAGTTGCTGCCTTGCCTGCTGGCGTTCAGCTTGATCCGCCATTTGC
>CANNNB010000003.1 GCA_947505995.1 Comamonadaceae bacterium | reverse complement strand
GCTGTGTATCAATGAGAATCACGAAAACTTAGTTCCAAGGTCTTAATATGTTGCTTGAAGTTGAATCCTCTCAATTGGTTTTGGTTGATTACCAATTGAAATTAATGCCGGCCATGAAAGACGCCCAATCTGTCTGGCACCGCGCTGAGGTCCTGGCCAGAACCGCCAAGTTGTTCAATGTGCCTGTTTGGGGTACAGAACAAAATCCTTCTGGGCTGGGTGAGACTTCACCAGAGATTCGCCAACATTGTCAAAGAGTGTTGGCAAAAATGGCATTCAGTGCTGTGGAAGAAGGATTGGGTGAATGGTTAAGTCCACCCGTGCCTGCTGTTCCAAAGGGCAATGCTCGAAGCTTGCCGCGCCATTTGCAAAAATCGGTAGAACCTGAATCTGGCCCCAGCGTGGTCATTGCCGGCTGTGAGGCCCATGTTTGTTTGTTGCAAACGGCTTTAGATTTGCTTGAAGATGAGTTTGATGTTTGGGTTGTGACCGACGCCTGTGCTTCTCGCACAGACCGTGACCGAGACGCCGCCTTTGACCGATTGGCTGGTGCAGGCGCCGAGCTTTTGACCACAGAAATGGTCTTGTTTGAGTGGCTTCGTTCCGCCGAAAACCCCGACTTCCAAAAGGTTCAGACGTGGATCAAGGCCTTGGGTTAATTTGCACTTTTTAGATGGCACCTAGCCCGCAAAGTCAGTTTGTAGCAAGTCCATCATGAATAATTATGAATTCAGAAGGCGAGCCAGGCTGACCTCAGTTGTTTGAGAAGCTTGCCAGAGATAGGCTGCATAAAGTTACAATTTTTTGCAGTTCACAAAGACACAGCGGCTTTAGGAGACACCATGGTTCAATATGCAGATTTCCACAAACGTTCCATTCAAGATCGGGACGCGTTCTGGGCTGAACAAGCTCAGCACATTGAGTGGCACAAAGCGCCACAAGAAATTTGCGACTACAGCAACCCACCATTTGCTAGATGGTTCAAGGGTGGTGAAACCAATCTTTGTCACAACGCCATTGACCGTCATTTGAACCACCGAGGCGATCAAGCCGCATTGATTTTCGTCTCTACCGAAACCGACCAAGAAGTCACTTACACCTACAAACAGTTGCATGCTGAAGTCCAACGCATGGCAGCGTCCTTGTTGTCATTGGGTGTGAAAAAAGGTGACCGTGTTTTGATTTACATGCCCATGATTGCAGAGGCTTCCTTTGCCATGTTGGCTTGTGCTCGAATTGGCGCTATTCACTCTGTGGTGTTTGGTGGATTCGCTTCTGGCTCTTTGGCTTCGCGAATTGAGGACGCTAGTCCTAAAGTGATTGTGAGTGCTGATGCTGGTTCCCGAGGAGGCAAAGTCGTTGTCTACAAGCCCCTGTTGGATGAGGCAATTCGTTTGTCATCTCACAAGCCCGACTCAGTTGTATTGGTTGAACGTGGTTTGGCCAGCATGGAAATGACTGAAGGACGAGATTTGCTTTGGTCCAAGCTACGCGAAAAACATTTCAACGAAGTGGTGCCCTGCGAGTGGGTTGATGCCACCCACCCAAGTTACACCTTGTACACCTCTGGCACCACCGGAAAGCCCAAAGGGGTGCAACGTGACACCGGTGGTTATGCCGTGGCCTTGGCTTCGAGCATTCCCAACATTTTTTGCGGCAAGCCAGGCGAAACATTTTTCTGTACCAGCGACATCGGTTGGGTCGTGGGGCACAGCTACATCATTTACGGTCCATTGATTGGCGGCATGGCCACGATTCTTTATGAAGGCTTGCCCACACGCCCCGACGGCGGCATTTGGTGGAGCTTGGTCGAAAAGTACAAAGTCACCGTGATGTTCAGCGCACCCACAGCCATTCGTGTGTTGAAAAAGCAAGATCCTGCTTTGCTTAGCAAATATGACTTGTCCAGTTTGAAGGCCTTATTTTTAGCGGGCGAACCCTTGGACGAACCCACTGCCAAGTGGATTTCTGAAGGTCTGGGCAAACCCATCATCGATAACTACTGGCAAACCGAATCGGGTTGGCCTATTTTGACGGTGTGCAACGGCATTGAAAAAACACCTAGCAAATTTGGCTCTCCTGGCAAAGCTGTTTACGGCTACGACGTGAAGCTTTTGGACGATCAAACCGGTGAGGAACTGACTCAGCCCCACCAAAAAGGGGTGGTGGCCATCGAAGGTCCTTTGCCACCAGGTTGCTTGCAAACCATTTGGGGGGATGACGAACGCTATGTCAAAACCTATTGGGCCACTGTGCCAGGTAAAACCATCTACTTCACCTTCGATTGGGGCATCAAAGATGAAGATGGTTATTTCTTTATTTTGGGTCGAACCGATGATGTGATCAATGTTGCGGGCCACCGTTTGGGCACGCGTGAAATTGAAGAGAGCATTTCAGCCCATGCTGCTGTGGCTGAAGTGGCTGTGGTGGGTGTGGCCGACAACTTGAAAGGTCAAGTGGCCATGGCCTTTGTCGTCCTCAAAGACAACGCACTGTTGAACGACTCTCAAGCTTTGTTAAAACTTGAAGGCGACATCATGAAGGTGGTCGACAACTCATTGGGGGCTGTGGCCAGACCTTCTCGTGTTCGCTTTGTATCTGTGTTGCCCAAAACGCGAAGTGGCAAATTGCTACGCCGTGCCATTCAGGCCGTTTGTGAAGGACGCGACCCTGGTGACTTAACGACCATGGACGATCCAGCGGCGTTGCTTCAAATATCAGATTTGCTCAAAGCCTAATGTGACGCAAATGTCATTCAGTTGACATATGAATAACGGGATGAATTTGTATTCATGCCGTTTTTCTTGAATAAAAAGCTCATGTGATGCAAATCAATGGGATAATGTGCAAGTTACTTAGGCCCTTCCCCATGCCACAGTCGCATCCGCCAACCGGTTCAGCCGTGTCGCGGAAGGTAATTCAACCAACTAATGTTCCCTGAAGGGGAGCGAAGGTCAGCGAAAAATGAGTGAGACAAAATCCGTCTACACCGCCTACCAAGGCAACACCTATCTCTTCGGAGGCAATGCGCCCTACGTCGAGGAAATGTACGAGAACTACCTGACCAACCCTGGCAGCGTTCCCGACAGTTGGCGCGAATACTTCGACGCCTTGCAACATGTTCCTGCTGTTGATGGCTCATCTGCCAAAGACGTTCCTCATTTGCCCGTCATCAATGCTTTTGCCGAGCGCGCAAAGCAAGGTGGTACCAAAGTCGTCATGGCCAGTGCCGATGCCGAAATGGGCCGCAAACGGACGGCTGCCCAACAGCTCATTGCGGCTTACCGCAATGTGGGCCAACGCTGGGCCGATCTCGACCCCTTGAAGCGCACAGAGCGCCCCAACATTCCAGAACTCGATCCCGCTTTCTATGGTTTTACCGATGCCGATCAAGAAACTGTGTTTGACACTAGCAACACATTTTTCGGTAAAAATGCCATGCCTTTGCGTGAATTGCTGAATGCATTACGCGAAACTTATTGCGGCACATTGGGCGCCGAATTCATGTACACCACTGACCAAACTGAAAAGCGTTGGTGGCAACAGAAATTGGAAAGCATTCGCAGCAAACCCAATTTCAATGCAGATAAGAAAAAACACATCCTCGATCGCCTGACTGCAGCCGAGGGTCTCGAGCGTTTCCTTCACACCAAATATGTGGGCCAAAAACGTTTCTCATTAGAAGGTGGCGAAACCTTCATTGCATCCATGGACGAGCTCATCCAAGCTGCCGGTGAAAAAGGCGTTCAAGAGATCGTGATTGGCATGGCCCACCGCGGTCGCTTGAACGTGCTTGTCAATTCGATGGGCAAGTTGCCCAAAGATTTGTTCGCTGAGTTTGACCACACTGCGCCAGAAGATTTACCAGCTGGCGACGTGAAGTACCACCAAGGTTTCAGCTCTGACATCAGCACACGTGGCGGCCCTGTTCACTTGTCTTTGGCATTCAATCCATCACACCTTGAAATTGTGAACCCTGTGGTTGAAGGTTCTGTTCGCGCGCGCATGGACCGACGTGCCGATCCTTTGGGCAAACAAGTATTGCCCGTTTTGGTTCACGGCGATGCGGCCTTTGCAGGCCAAGGTGTCAACCAAGAAACATTGGCCTTGGCTCAAACTCGTGGCTATTCCACAGGTGGCACCGTTCACATCATCATCAACAACCAAATTGGTTTCACCACATCGGACCCCCGCGACATGGGTTCCACCGTGTATTGCACCGACATCGTGAAGATGGTGGAAGCACCTGTATTGCATGCCAATGCAGACGATCCAGAAACAGTTGTGTTGGCCACGCAAATTGCGCTCGAATACCGCATGACTTTTAACAAAGACGTGGTTCTCGATATCATTTGTTTCCGAAAATTGGGTCACAACGAGCAAGATACGCCCAGCCTGACGCAGCCCTTGATGTACAAGAAAATCAGTGCGCATCCTGGCACTCGCAAGTTGTACGCCGATCGATTGACTGCCCAAGGCTTGGGCGACACCTTGGGTGACGACATGGTTAAGGCCTGCCGCGCTGCCCTGGATGCCGGCAAGCACACTGACAGCGACCCTGTTCTGACCAACTTCAAAACTCAATTCTCGGTGGACTGGGCACCGTTTTTGAACCAGAAATGGACCGATGCCGGCAGTACCGCATTACCTTTGGCCGAGTGGAAGCGCATCTCCGAAAAAATCACGACATTGCCAAGCAGCGTAACGCCGCATCAGCTGGTTAAAAACGTTTACGACAACCGTGCAGCCATGGGTCGTGGCGACATTCCAGTAGATTGGGGCATGGGCGAACACATGGCCTTTGCTTCCTTGGTGGCCAGCGGTTACCCCGTTCGCTTGTCGGGCGAAGATTGCGGTCGTGGTACCTTTACACACCGCCACGCAGTGATTCACGATCAAAACCGCGAGAAGTGGGACATTGGTACTTACGTGCCATTGCAAAACGTTGCAGAAAATCAAGCACCGTTTGTCGTCATTGACTCCATCTTGTCTGAAGAGGCTGTGCTTGGATTTGAGTATGGATACGCTTCAAACGATCCGAACACGCTGGTGATTTGGGAAGCCCAGTTCGGCGATTTCGCCAACGGCGCGCAGGTGGTGATTGACCAGTTCATTGCCTCTGGCGAAGTGAAGTGGGGTCGTGTCAATGGCCTAACGCTCATGTTGCCGCACGGCTATGAAGGGCAAGGACCAGAGCACAGCTCGGCACGATTGGAGCGATTCATGCAGTTGGCGGCTGAGACCAACATGCAAATTGTTCAACCCACCACGGCCAGCCAAATTTTCCACGTGTTGCGTCGTCAAATGGTTCGCAATTTGCGCAAGCCCTTGATCATCTTTACGCCAAAGTCTTTGCTGCGCAACAAAGACGCGACATCACCTTTGTCAGAGTTCACCAAGGGCAGCTTCCAGACGGTAATTCCTGAAAACAAAGCACTCAAGGCTGAGAAAGTCAAACGTGTGCTCATATGTTCAGGCAAGGTTTACTACGACTTGGTCAAAAAGCGTGAAGAGCTTGGGGCTGACGACACCGCTATTTTGCGTGCGGAGCAGTTGTATCCCTTCCCCCACAAAGCTTTTGGAACTGAATTGAAAAAGTACACGAACGCCACTGAATTGGTTTGGACACAAGACGAGCCGCAAAACCAAGGTGCCTGGTTCTTTGTTCAGCACTACATCCACGAGAACATGACAGAAGGTCAGCGATTGGGATATTCCGGCCGTGCAGCCTCCGCTTCACCTGCTGTGGGTTATTCACACCTTCACCAAGAGCAACAAAAGGCTTTGGTGGATGGCGCATTCGGCAAGATCAAAGGTTTTGTGTTGTCCAAATAACAGACATCACCAAAAAATTGAACCAATTTAGAAAGAATCCAAATGGCTATCGTAGAAGTTAAAGTTCCTCAGTTGTCTGAGTCGGTGGCAGAAGCCACCATGTTGAAATGGAAAAAGAAAGCGGGCGACAGCGTCGCAGCTGACGAGATCTTGATCGAAATTGAAACTGACAAAGTTGTTTTGGAAGTACCTGCACCCTCTGCTGGTGTTTTGTCAGAGATCTTGGTCGGTGATGGCGCTACCGTGGCTGCCGAGCAACTTATTGCTCGCATTGATACGGATGGCAAGATGGCAGCTGCTACTGCACCGGCCGCCCCTACAGCCTCTTTGGTCAGTACACCAACAGCCTCACCAGTAGCTCAAGGCAACAGCATGGCTGGCGTGGCCATGCCTGCTGCTGCCAAGCTCTTGGCCGACAACAACCTGTCGGCTGGTTCTGTAGCGGGTTCAGGCAAAGACGGCCGCGTTACCAAAGGTGATGTGTTGTCTGCCGTGGCAGGTGGTGCCAAGCCTGCTGCGCAAGTGTCTATTCCTACAGGCGTTCCTACAAGCTCACTGCCTCAAGTGGCTGCACCTGCAGTGAACTTGGGCGATCGTCCGCAACAACGCGTGCCAATGACTCGATTGCGTGCGCGTGTGGCCGAGCGTTTGTTGCAATCGCAAGCTACCAATGCCATTTTGACCACGTTCAATGAAGTCAATATGGCGCCCGTCATGGAGATGCGCAAGCGCTTCCAAGACAAGTTTGAAAAAGAACACGGCATCAAACTGGGCTTTATGAGCTTCTTCGTTAAAGCGGCTGTGCATGCGTTGAAAAAATACCCTGTGCTGAATGCTTCAGTAGACGGCAACGATATCGTTTACCACGGCTTCTTTGACATTGGCATTGCGGTGGGTTCACCCCGCGGTTTGGTGGTGCCTATTTTGCGCAACGCTGAGCAAATGAGCTTTGCTGACATCGAAAAGAAAATTGCTGAATTTGGTGCCAAGGCCAAAGACGGTAAATTGGGCATTGAAGAGATGACCGGTGGCACCTTCACCATCTCCAATGGCGGCACATTTGGTTCTATGCTTTCGACCCCCATCATTAACCCACCTCAGTCTGCTATTTTGGGCGTTCACGCTACCAAAGATCGCGCTATGGTTGAGAATGGACAAGTGGTGGTTCGCCCCATGAACTATTTCGCCATGTCCTACGACCACCGCATCATTGATGGTCGTGAAGCTGTCTTGGGCTTGGTGGCCATGAAGGAAGCGCTGGAAGATCCATCACGCTTGTTGTTTGACATCTAAGGACGATTAGGAATTAGCATGAGCAAACAATTTGATGTGGTCGTCATTGGTGGCGGCCCTGGTGGTTACATTGCGGCCATCCGTGCCGCCCAATTGGGTTTCCAAGTGGCCTGCGTCGACGAATGGAAAAATGCAAGTGGCGGCCCCGCCCTTGGCGGCACTTGCACCAACGTCGGTTGCATTCCCTCCAAAGCCTTGCTGCAGTCTTCTGAGCACTTTGACCAAGCCAACCATCACTTTGCCGATCACGGCATTGAGATGAAGGGCGTGAGCATGGATGTGGCCAAGATGCTTGCCCGCAAGGACAACGTTGTGAAGCAAAACAACGATGGCGTTTTGTATTTGTTTAAAAAGAACAAAGTGTCTTTCTTTCATGGCCGCGCTGCTTTCAGCAAAGCCGTTGAAGGTGGCTATGAAGTTTCAGTCAGCGGAACAGCCAACGAAACTCTGATAGGCAAGAACATCATTGTGGCCACTGGCTCCAATGCCCGCGCAATGCCTGGCACGCCCTTTGACGAAGTCAATGTGCTGTCCAATGACGGCGCTTTGAATGTGGGCGCTGTGCCTAAAAAGCTGGTGCTCATCGGCTCTGGCGTCATTGGCCTTGAGATGGGCTCGGTATGGCGCCGCCTTGGCTCTGAAGTGACCATCCTCGAAGGTTTGCCAATTTTCTTGGGTGCAGTTGACCAGCAAATTGCCAAGGAAGCCAAAAAGGCGTTCGACAAACAAGGTTTGAAAATTGAACTTGGCGTGAAAGTCGGCGATATTCAAACTGGCAAAAAAGGCGTCAAAGTGGCCTACACCAATGCCAAGGGAGAAGCCCAAAGCATTGAGGCAGACAAATTGATCGTGTCCATTGGTCGCGTGCCCAACACCATCGGTTTGAACACTGAAGCCGTTGGCCTTCAATTGGATGAGCGCGGCGCCATTGTGGTTGACGCTGAGTGTAAAACCAACCTGCCAGGCGTTTGGGCCGTGGGCGATGTCGTTCGTGGGCCTATGTTGGCGCATAAAGCCGAGGAAGAGGGCGTTGCCGTTGCTGAGCGCATTGCCGGTCAACACGGCCATGTGAATTTCAACACTGTGCCTTGGGTGATTTACACCAGCCCCGAAATTGCTTGGGTAGGACGCACAGAGCAGCAACTCAAAGCTGACGGCGTAGCTTACAAAGCAGGCACCTTTCCATTCTTGGCCAATGGCCGTGCTCGTGCCTTGGGCGATACCACCGGTATGGTGAAATTCTTAGCCGATGCCAAGACCGATGAAATATTGGGCGTTCACATTGTGGGCCCGATGGCCAGCGAACTGATCGCTGAAGCCGTTGTGGCTATGGAATTCCGCGCCAGTGCAGAAGACATTGCTCGAATTTGCCATGCGCACCCGTCGCTCAGTGAAGCCACCAAAGAAGCTGCTTTGGCAGTGGACAAACGAACCTTGAACTTCTAAGTTTTTCAAGTCTCGTTAAACTACGAAGCCCGGGCCAGTCCCGGGTTTTCTCATTTCAAAGAACCATTCACTCAAAGCATTCACCCATGTCCGTTCGCTTAGCCTATGACCAAGAACTTCTCAACAGAGGTTATCAGTCTGACCCCGCTCAGCTTAAAGCGGTAGAAGCTTTGGAGCGCTGCGCTCTGGAATGGGCGGCTTATCAAGAGAGCATCAAAAGCCCGATGCGGTTTTTGAAAAAGAAACCCGAACTACCACGCGGGGTCTACATGTTTGGCGGTGTGGGGCGCGGCAAGAGCTTTTTAATGGACTGTTTTTACAATGCAGTGCCTGTGAAAGATAAAACACGCTTGCATTTTCATGAGTTTATGCGCGAGGTTCACAGAGAGATGGCATTGATGCAAGGGACCGTTAATCCTTTGCATGAGTTAGGCCGGCGAATGGCCAAACGCTATCAACTTATTTGCTTTGATGAGTTTCATGTGGCCGATATTACCGATGCCATGATCTTGCATCGTTTGCTGGTTTCTTTGTTTGAAAACGGGGTGAGCTTTGTCACCACCTCCAATTTCAAGCCCGACAACTTGTATCCTGATGGCCTTCACCGTGATCGTTTGCTACCGGCCATTGCGCTGCTCAATCAGCGCATGGAGGTGTTGAATGTAGACAATGGCACAGACTATCGACGTCGCACCTTAGAAATGGTCAAACTCTACCATTGCCCTTTGGGTGAAGATGCCGACATTGCTATGGCAGATGCCTTCAACAAGCTTGTCAGCAGTCAAGATGAGGATCCAGTTTTGCACATTGAAGCGCGAGAAATTGTTTCCAGAAGGCGGGCCGGTGGTGTGGTGTGGTTTGACTTTAGGGCTTTGTGTGGCGGGCCTCGCTCGCAAATTGACTACTTAGAAATTGCAACTCAATTTCACACGGTTTTGCTCAGCAATGTCCCCATGATGCCACCTCGCTTGGCATCAGAAGCAAGGCGATTTACTTGGCTCATTGATGTTCTGTACGACAGGCGTGTTAAATTGATTCTTTCTGCTGAGGTTCAACCCGAAGCACTTTATACAGAAGGCCCACTTGCGCATGAGTTTCCCAGAACCATTTCTCGCTTGCATGAAATGCAGTCTTCGGAGTTCTTGGCACTCGAGCATCGCACCGTGGATACTCAGATTACCTAAGTCATCAATGTCTTTTTACTTCAAAGCTGTTGTATTTGTATTCACAGGATTGGCCAGCACGTTGGTCATGGCCCAATCTGAAAGTTCAATACAGCTGCCAGAAATGAAGAGCATCTCAGAGCAACGACTAGCGCTGGCAGAGGAAAAAAAAGTGATCATGGATCAATTCCAAGAATCATCGAAGGCTTGCTGGAAACAATTTGCGGTTAACGATTGTTTGTTCAAGGCCAAGCAACTAAAATACCATGCTTTGTCGCCCTTGGATCAACGTGAGAATGCTTTAAATGCTCGCCAACGTGTCCTCAAAGAGTCTGAGCGTCAGCAACGCATATCAGGCAAGACACTTGAGATACCCAAAGACAAGGCACAGCCTTGAGCTCTTTTTTGCAGGCAGTTGCTGCCACTTTCACTGATGAAGGTGTTATTGCGCAAGCGACACCCCAATTTAAATCTCGTTCTGGCCAAACAGAAATGGCCATGGCTGTTGCTGAAACCATTGCGGGCGGCGGTGAGTTGGTTGTCGAAGCAGGAACAGGCGTGGGGAAAACTTATGCCTATCTCGTGCCAGTGTTGCTAAGCGGTCAGAGGGCCTTGATTTCTACTGCAACCAAGGCGCTTCAGGATCAACTTTTCTCAAGAGATATTCCCAAGCTTGTTGATGCGCTGAAATTGCCAATCAGAGTAGCCTTGTTGAAAGGCCGCGGCAGTTATCTCTGCACACTTCGTTTGTCTCAAGCTAGACAAAGTCACGATGCTTCATTGCGCATTCACATGCATGCCTTGAGCAAAATTGAAACATGGGCTCAATCTACTCGAACCGGAGATCTCGCAGAGCTGTCTGGCCTAGACGACAGGTCACCTGTTATTCCCTTGGTCACTTCAACACGAGACAATTGTTTGGGCTCTCCATGCCCCAATTTCAAATCTTGCCATGTCAATGTGGCACGCAAAGAGGCGATGTCAGCTGACGTTGTTGTCATCAATCACCACTTGTTTTTTGCTGACCTCAATGTTCGAGAAACGGGTATGGCTGAATTGTTACCATCTGTTCAAACGGTGGTTTTTGATGAAGCACATCAATTGAATGAAATTGGCATTCATTTTTTAGGTCGACACCTGAGTACCAGTCAACTTTTAGAACTGACGCGAGATACTTTGGGTGCTGGTGTGCAATTGGCCAGAGGCTTGGTAGATTGGACTTTGATTTGCAATGTGATGGAAAAATCAACGCGCGATCTTCGTCTCACAGCGCAGCATGCAAGATCGGGCTCACGGTTGCGTTGGACTGACCCAATCCCTGATGACATCGAAACTTCAGAATGGCTGTTGGCCATGGCGCAATTGCAGGTTGCGCTACAAGCGGCACAAGCGGCCCTTGATACCGTCAGTGAAATGGCCCCTGACTTTGTCCGCTTGCATGAACGTGTCACTTTACAGCTGCGCCTCATTCAAGAATTTCAAGAGCCGTGCGCAGAAGGTTCCGTTCGATGGGTGGAGGTGGGCGCTCAAATGCGTTTGGTTGAATCGCCACTCGACATTTCCAACGCAGTGCAAACACACATGTTGCAAGATCAACACAAGCAAAAAAGCGATACGCCAGCAACTATCGCTCAAAAATCTTGGATTTTTACATCCGCAACTTTAGGTGAGGATGATCAAATGCGCTGGTTCACAGAGCCTTGCGGCTTAGGTGAGGCGCGCAAACTCCGAGTGGCAAGCCCCTTCGACTATGCCAACATGGCCGCCATTTATGTGCCACCCGGTATGCCCAAACCTAACGACATGACTCATACGCGCACGGTGTCTTCTTGGGTTGAAAAGCATGCTCGTCATTTGGGTGGCAGAACCCTTGTATTGACCACCACCTTGAATGCTATGCGGCTCATTGGCGAAACCCTCACGGCTGCCTTGGGACAGTCAGGTGAGCTTGAGATTTTGGTGCAAGGTCAGGGGCCCAAACGTCGTCTCATGGAACGTTTTCGAATGGGTTCGAGCCAGGGTGGTTTGGGCTGCATCTTGGTCGCTTCTGCTTCTTTTTGGGAAGGTTTTGATGTGCCAGGTGATGCGCTTCAATTGGTGGTGATCGACAAGTTGCCGTTTCCACCGCCAAACGACCCCTTGGTAGAAGCGCGTTCGCAGCGCTTGGAGTTGTCTGGCAAGAGTTCCTTTTCTGACTACAGCTTGCCAGAAGCTGCAATGGCCCTTAAGCAAGGCGCTGGGCGCCTGATTCGAAGTGAAACAGACCAAGGTGTATTGGTTGTTTGCGACCCACGGCTTACAGGCATGGCCTATGGCCGTCGCTTGCTAGCCTGTTTGCCGCCTATGAGAAGAATTCACACCGAACTTGAATTCGAAGCCAACTTGGCGAGTCTTACCAGAACTTCCACCACGCAGTAGGTTTGTCGCTTTGGGATGGCGCAGCTTTCGGAAAATTTGAGTCTAAAACACGAACAGTGTCTGCTTTTAATTCTTGCATGCCCAATGCACCGTAGGACTTGGACAGAATTTCCAAAGCTTCTTTGATGGCAGGCACGCCGGGGTAGTCGGTGATGGCCATTTGCGCTCGGTTGATTGCTGCAACATAGGCACCTTTGCTGTAGTAATAGCGTGCAACGTGAACTTCATAGGAGGCCAATGTGTTGACGATGTAAGTCATTCTTTGTCGAGCATCTGGCGCATATTTGGATTCTGGAAATCGAGTCGTCAATTCTTTGAAAGATTCAAAAGAGTCTTTGGCTGCCTTTTGGTCGCGTTCTGACAAGTCTTGGTTGGTAATGAAAGAGAACAAGCCCAAGTTGTCGTTGAAATTGACCAAGCCTCTTAAATAAAGAGCGTAATCAACTGCCGGACTGGCAGGGTGAAGCTTCAGGAATCGGTCGAGCGTGGCAACGGCTTGTATTTTTTCTGTAGCCCGATATTGGGCATAGGCTTTTTCAATTTGAGCCTGTTGAGCCAAAGGGGTACCAGCAGCACGCCCCTCTAGTTTTTCAAACATCATGGCTGCACGATCCCAAGCACCGGCACTCACTTCGTCGCGTGCCTCCTGGTAAATTTTTTCTGGTGTCCAGGCTGCTGTAGGATCGGATGGCGTGCTGGAGCATCCGGACAACATAGTGGCGGTAAAACCGATAAGCGTTAGCGCAAGCACCGATAATCTGACGTTCAACATCTGGCAACCTTGGAAATAAACCAAATTGATTATATCGAGCCACTCAGAGTTAGACGATGTCGATGAGTTTCAGGACGAAACTTCTTTGGAGCCAGTTGGCACGGCAAAAGTCGCAGAAATCCGTGAATTGGTCGTGCCACCAGAATTCCATGGCCAGCGCCTTGACCGCATGCTGGTGGCTGGCGTACCTGAGTTTTCAAGAAGTTATTTACAGCAACTCCTAGAAGATGGGGCTGTCAGTCGCGCAGGCGTGACGCAACTTAAATCAGCTTTGAAAGTCAAGGCTGGGGAGCGTTGGTCCATTGAATTGCGTGCAACACCTCAATCTCAGGCCTTTAAACCCGAAAACATAAGCCTGAATGTGGTCTATGAAGACGCAGATCTTCGGGTGATCGACAAACCTGCTGGTTTGGTTGTGCATCCCGCCCCAGGCAATTGGTCTGGTACGTTGATGAATGGTCTTTTAGGCTTGGACTCCTCGCTCATGGCTTTACCAAGAGCTGGCATCGTACACCGGCTTGACAAGGACACAAGCGGGCTGATGGTGGTGGCCAGAACGCGGACAGCCATGGATTCTTTGGTTAAAAAAATGGCGGATCGGGAAGTTAAACGTCAATACCTGGCCCTGTGTGACAAGCCTTGGGCGGGTAGCAAACAAAAGACAGTCGATTTGGCCATTGGCCGAGATCCTGCAAACCGATTGCGGATGGCCGTCGTTGACTTGACAAAAAACTCTGGGAAAACAGCCAAAACCCATTTTCATGTGATGTCGCAGAGTGAGCTTGGAACTCTTGTGCGTTGCATTTTGGAGACGGGGCGTACCCATCAAATTCGAGTCCACATGTCAGCTCTTAAATTGCCTATCGTTGGAGACGCGCTTTATGGTGGTGCTGTTCACCCCCTCATGTCAAGGCAGGCCTTGCACGCAGACCAATTGTCATTTGCACACCCCATCTCAGGTCAAGCATTGGCTTTTCACTCAGCGCTGCCCGCTGATTTTCAGAGTTTGCTTCAGGCTTGGTCCCTCAGTTACAATTAAAAAGTCTGAATCTCAGGCGTGGCTTTTCGAAAGATTGGCTTCATTCACCTTCACGAGGTGTGCAGGCAAGTTCCATTTCCCGCCAACTTGATGTTTTAAGTCGGTGAGTGCATCTCATTTCGCGCTTTTGGCGCATTTATCCCGGAAGATAGACACCATGAATACGGCGCAAGCCAAGCGTGTCCTTGAAACAGCGTTGCTCTGCTCTACTCAGCCCGTCACTGTGCGTGACTTGCGTGTTTTGTTCGATGACGCTCTAGGCGCTGACACACTTAAAGTTCTCTTAGAAGAGTTGCAGTTGGATTGGGCTGAGCGTGGCCTTGAATTGGTCTCGGTTGCCACCGGTTGGCGCTTTCAAAGCCGCCCTGAATTGCGCATTTATTTGGACAAACTGAACCCTGAAAAGCCACCCAAGTACACACGTGCCGTCATGGAAACTTTGGCCATCATTGCCTATCGGCAACCGGTTACCCGGGGTGACATGGAGGACATTCGAGGTGTCACCATCAACACTCAAATTATCAAGCAGTTGGAAGATAGAGGATGGGTTGAGGTCATTGGTCACCGTGAGTCTGTTGGTCGTCCTGGTTTGTACGCCACGACCCGTCACTTCCTTGATGACTTGGGCTTGTCATCCCTTGATCAATTGCCTTTGTTGAGCAGTGTAGAAGGGCAAGCAGCCTTATTGACCAGCTTGAATCCGCCTGAGGAAGACCCTTCACAAGCATCGCTTTCCCTTGAAGATGCCATCGAAGTTGTTGAAAAAACGCAACTCGAAGAGCCGACAAACTCGGTGCAAGGCATCCCCGACTTGGCGGAAGGCCAACAACATGATTGAGTCGCCTGAGTCACCTGAGTCAAATGAGTTGTCGCCTCAAGACCCTTTGCGGCCTATTGCCATAGAGGACGTTGTTTCAGGTGAGTTTGACCAAGAGGCTGAAGGGGTCATCTCGCCACTGTTAACAAAACGTGTGTTGCCGCCTCAAGCTGAATCGCCCAAATTGCACAAAGTTTTAGCGCAAGCAGGCTTGGGATCCCGCTTGGAAATGGAGCAACTCATTTTGGAAGGGCGTATCTCGGTCAACAACGAGCCTGCCCACATCGGTCAACGCATTCAGTACGGTGATCAAGTCAAGGTCAATGGACGACCACTCAGAATTCGAATCGATCCACCACCACCAAGAGTTATTGCCTATCACAAGCCCGCCGGTGAAATTGTCAGCCATGATGATCCCAAGAACAGACCCACCGTTTTTCGAAAGCTACCCCGTTTGCAACATGGCAAATGGCAGTCTGTCGGAAGATTGGACCTGAACACAGAAGGCTTGTTGCTGTTTACCAGTTCAGGTGAATTGGCCAATCGATTGATGCACCCCCGCTTTGGACTCGAGCGTGAATATGCGGTTCGTGTTTTGGGCGCACTGAGCAATGAAGAAAAACAGAAACTAATCGATGGCGTCATGCTCGAAGATGGCTTGGCTCAATTTGGTTCGATTGAAAATGGCGGTGGAGAGGGCTCAAACTGCTGGTACCGCGTGACCATTTCAGAGGGTCGAAATCGCGAAGTACGGCGCATGATGGAAGCGGTTGGCCATGCGGTAAGCCGTCTCATTCGAATTCGCTATGGTGCCATGGTGTTGCCACATGGTTTGCGCCGAAGCACCTACATGGAATTGGATGAAGCGGATATTCGTGCACTCACGCATGCGGCCAATAAAGCTGAAGCGGCTCAAAACGGCGATGAGAACAGAGAAGTTGGGGAAAAGCGATCGCAAGATCCTCGAAATCAACCCCCCCGAAATCCCAAAAATAGAGCTTTTGGTGCCAAAAAAACAGGGCCAGGGTCATCACGCCAACGCAGTGATAAATCTGCCAGTAGCCAGCCCGACCCTATGAAAACCTCTGTTGGCTATATTGGGGCTGACAGTTTAAGTCGCCAACGCAAAGAGCAAGGACCTGGCGGCAGATCTGGCGGGCCGCGTCGAAATGGCGGTAGAACTCGTTAAATTGGTTCAAGCCTTACCGGCCTTTCAAAGGTTTGCAATTCCTTTCGCACCATGGGGAAACCCTTAGCGCGGGTTAGAATGGCAGGCTTTTTAAAATAATACTGAGGAATCTCACCATGGCTATCGAACGCACACTTTCTATCATCAAGCCTGACGCTGTTGCTAAAAACGTCATTGGTCAAATCTATGCTCGTTTTGAAGCTGCTGGCCTCAAAGTGGTTGCAGCCAAGTTGGCACACCTGTCACGTGGCGAAGCAGAGGCTTTTTACGCTGTTCACAAAGAGCGTCCTTTCTTCAAAGATCTGGTTGAGTTCATGATTTCTGGTCCCGTCATGATTCAAGCTCTTGAAGGCGAAGGCGCTATTTTGAAAAATCGTGATTTGATGGGCGCAACAGATCCTAAGAAAGCTGCTCCTGGCACCATCCGTGCTGACTTTGCAGAAAGCATCGATGCCAACGCGGTTCACGGTTCTGACGCTGCAGAAACAGCAGCTGCTGAAATCAGCTTCTTTTTTGCTGGCATGACCGTCTACTCACGTTAACCCCTGCTAAATTTCTTTTGAAATTAGCTCGCGGACAAGAACTTTAATTCCTCCGCCATGACGGTCAACCTTCTTGATTTCGACCTTGAAGGATTGGCCGTTTTTTGTGAAGGGTTGGGCGAAAAACGTTTTCGTGCCACCCAACTGTTTCGCTGGATTCATCAGCGTGGCATGTCTAATTTTGATGACATGTCAGACCTTGCCAAATCACTCCGTGAGAAACTAAAGGTCCATGCCCATGTTGCTGCTTTGCCCATACTTTCCCAGCAATTTTCCAAAGACGGAACGATCAAATGGTTGTTCGATGTAGGCTCTGGCGATGCGGTTGAAGCGGTCTTTATTCCCGAAGACGATCGAGGTACTTTGTGCGTTTCCTCACAGGCCGGTTGTGCTGTGGGATGTCGCTTTTGCTCTACAGGGCATCAGGGATTTAGCCGTAACTTGAGTACGGCCGAAATTTTGGCCCAACTCTGGTTTGCAGAGCATTTTTTACGCAGTCATTTAAACCAGACAGACCGCGTTATTTCCAATGTGGTCATGATGGGAATGGGCGAGCCACTGCAAAATTACAACGCCCTGGTACCTTCCTTGAAGGCCATGCTTGACGATCATGGCTATGGCCTGTCGCGTCGAAGAGTCACTGTTTCTACCTCTGGTGTGGTGCCCATGATGACGCGTTTGTCAGTCGATTGCCCAGTGGCATTGGCGGTCTCCCTCCACGCGCCCAATGATGTGCTGCGAGACAATTTAGTACCTTTGAATCGCAAGTACCCCATCGATGAATTGCTGACAGAGTGCACTCATTATTTGGAAAAAGCACCGCGTGATTTCATTACCTTTGAATATTGCATGCTGAAAGGTGTGAATGACCAAGTGACGCATGCCAAGGAGTTGGTCCAACTTATACGTCACCATGCCGCCAAAGGCCTTCGCTGTAAATTCAATCTGATCCCTTTCAATCCATTCAAAGAGTCGGGTCTCTTGAGGTCCGATGGCGCTACTGTTCAACAATTTGCAGCCGTGCTGTTAGATGCTGGGTTCGTAACCACTGTTCGCAAAACGCGAGGTGACGACATTGATGCTGCCTGCGGACAATTGGCTGGCGATGTGAAAGACCGGACCGGTGTTGCCGATCGCATTGCCCAACAGCGTGCAGCCCCCATTCAGTGGCACGCTGCAAGATCAGTCACCAACACGCCTCCAAATTAATGCAAAGACTTTCAGCACTTGCCCTTGTTTTGTGGGCAAGGCGCTTGATGTGCTTACTTTTTGTTTCATTCAGCTGGCATTTGCCTCCGGCCATGGCGTTTTTTCCCTCAGTTTTGGACAGCGCCAATGTGCAATTGCGTACCCAGACTCGCACGGCTTTGGCTTCTGCTTATTTTCAAGCGGGAATGTCTGCGTTTGCATTGGAAGAAGTTGACCATGCGTTGATGATGATGCCGCTGTATGCACCGGCTTTGTTGCTCAAAGCGCTGTTGTTTCAGCAACAAAATAAAGCCGAAATGGCTCACAAATACTTTGTGATGGCGTTGGAGTCCGCGCCCGAAGATCCTCAAATTAACCTTCAATTTGGTGCTTTTGAATGTCGAAATCAACGTTTTGAAGCGGCGTTTGCAAAATTGAAGCGTGCTTTGGAATTCGCCACCGGGCCTGAACAGGTCAGGGTAAGCTGGATTTTGGGGCAGTGTCTAAGCCGAAATCACCAATTCGAGGCTGCCAATTTAAGGATGTCTGAGGCCTTCTACCAACTGCCCAGCTTGATTTCGGAGGCGCTTGAACTGGTTGAACTCAAAATTCAGTTGGGAAAGTGGTCAGAAGCTGAGAAAATTCTTGAAATTTTGAATGATTCTCCCTCTGTGAGTGCACAATCGGTGTGGCTCGCTTTGCAGCTTGCAGAGCGACAGAATCAAGCAGTTAAAAAGAACCATTGGGGCAAGATGCTAGGACTTCATTTTTCAAATTCAGCGCAATGGCGTGCTTACCAGGATGGTGCCTCAAATGACTGAGAACATCGCTGAGTCGTCCCTGCCCATTGTGCCCCGATCACCGGGTGCCATCATGCGAGCGGCAAGGGAAAAAGAAGGCATTCATTTGGCAGTCTTGTCTGTGAACCTTAAAGTCAGTATCAAACAGTTGGAAGCTCTAGAGGCCGATCATTTTTTGCAATTGCAAGAGCCTGTTTTTGCACGTGCATTGGCCGCCAAAGTTTGTCGTTTTCTGAAAATAGATTCTGAACCTGTGTTGGCCTTAATGCCTCAAATGACCAATGGCTTAAAACCCCTGCACCTTATCGAATCAGACAACAACGCCTCTTTCAATTTGCAGCCATTCAATGGGCTCGGTGCTTCCTTCTTGGGCCACCGCAAACTCTGGATTCTGTTTGCATTGATGTGCCTCTTGCTATGGGCTTACTCAGCCGATGTACAACATCAAATCGCCAACCTGACCGCCAAGCCGGAAGTGACAGAAGTCGTGCCCACCATGCCGCCTGTCCAAGAGCAAGTTGCGCCAGAAGTTACACAATCTGAACTGCCTAAGGCCATGGTCTTTGACAGCGCAACACCCAATACTGAAGGCAATCGCCGTATCAACCCAACTGACTCAAATCCTCCAACTCAAGAGGTTAAAAAATGATGGAACCAACTCATATCTCTGAAGCCATTCCTGCCGCTGTGCCCGTGCAAAGACGCAGCCTGCAATCACAAGTGGTTTGGGGCCAACGTATTGTCACGGTGGGTGGTCAAGCCCCCGTTCGAGTGCAGTCCATGACCAATACCGATACTGTTGATGTCATTGGCACGGCGATTCAAGTCAAAGAATTGGCTTTGGCAGGATCGGAACTGGTGAGAATCACAGTCAACACGCCAGAGGCAGCAGAGGCTGTTCCACATATCCGAGACCAACTCGACAAAATGGGCATTGACGTGCCCTTAATTGGAGATTTCCATTACAACGGACATCGCTTGCTGAGTGATCACCCAGCGTGTGCTGAGGCTCTTTCCAAATATCGAATCAACCCCGGCAATGTTGGAAAAGGTGAGAAGCACGATCTTCAATTTGGTCAAATGATTGAAGCGGCCATGCGATGGAACAAACCTGTTCGAATTGGTGTGAACTGGGGCAGTTTGGACCAAGAGTTGTTGGCCGACTTGATGGATCAAAACAGTCAAAGAAAAGTACCTTGGGAATCTCGCCAAGTGATGTATGAGGCGCTCATCACCTCTGCCATTACTTCCGCTGACAAGGCGCACGAAATGGGTATGGCACGCTCACAAATCATGTTGTCTTGCAAGGTTTCGGGCGTGCAAGATTTGATTGCTGTTTACAGAGAGTTGGGCAAGCGTACCGATTACCCATTGCATTTGGGTCTTACCGAAGCTGGCATGGGCACCAAAGGAACCGTTGCCTCAAGTACCGCTTTGGCCATCTTGCTGCAAGAAGGCATTGGCGACACCATTCGCGTATCGCTCACGCCTCAGCCCGGTGAGTCTCGCACCCAAGAAGTGATCATAGCTTCCGAAATATTGCAATCTTTGGGTTTGCGTATCTTTGTGCCCAGTGTCACAGCATGCCCTGGTTGTGGCCGCACCACCAGCAGCACCTTCCAAGAACTGGCGAAGCAAATTGACGATTTCTTACGCGCTCAAATGCCTGTTTGGCGTAGCCAGTACCCCGGTGTGGAGCATATGAAATTGGCTGTCATGGGCTGCATCGTCAATGGCCCGGGTGAAAGCAAGCATGCCGATATTGGCATCAGTCTGCCTGGCACCGGCGAGGCGCCCGCCGCCCCTGTTTTCATTGACGGCGAGAAAAAGCTCACTTTGCGTGGTGACAACATTGCAAAGGAGTTTCAAGCCCTGGTCGAGCAGTACATTGACAACCGATTTGGCGGCTCTTCAAAAACCGCCACTTGATTTTTTTATGCCAGACATTCAATCTAAAGAATTTTCCAAAGTGAGCGCGTTTAAAAAGCTCACTGCTGTTAAGGGCATGAACGATGTGTTGCCCGCTGAGTCCGCTAAATGGGAGTGGTTCGAAGGCGTTGTGAGAACATTAATGGCTCGGTATGCCTACCGCAACATCCGAACGCCTATTGTCGAGCCTACGGCACTTTTTGTGCGTGGTCTGGGCGAAGTAACCGACATTGTCGAAAAGGAAATGTATTCCTTCGAAGATCGTTTAAACGGTGAAGCGCTTACTTTGCGCCCCGAAAGTACGGCAGGTGTGGTGCGCGCAGTGGTTGAGCACAATATGCTTTACGAGGGCGGCAAGCGTTTGTATTACATGGGGCCCATGTTCAGGCACGAGCGCCCCCAGCGCGGACGCTATCGACAGTTCCACCAAATTGGCGCTGAGGTTTTGGGTTTTCAGGGTCCTGAAATTGATGCCGAAGTTATTTTGTTGGCTCACGATTTATGGCAAGCGATTGGCCTAAAAGATGTGCGTCTTGAATTGAACAGCTTGGGACAACCTCCAGAAAGGTTGGCACACCGAGCGGCACTGATCACGCACTTCGAGCAATACCAAGCAGTTTTGGACGAAGATGCCAAGCGCCGTCTCTACACCAATCCTCTTCGAATTTTGGACACCAAAAATCCAGCCATGAAAGAGCTTGTTGAGGCCGCCCCCAAACTGATGGATTTCTTGGGTGACGCCTCACTTGCTCATTTCAATGCATTGCGTCAAATTCTCGATGCCAATGGTGTTCAGTATTCTTTGAACCCTCGCTTGGTTCGCGGCATGGATTACTACAATCTCACAGTGTTTGAATTCATCACTGACCAGTTGGGTTCTCAAGGCACGGTTTGTGGCGGCGGTCGTTATGACTATCTGATAGAGCAGGTGGGTGGCAAAGCTGCACCTGCTGTGGGATGGGCCTTGGGGCTGGAACGTGTATTGGCTCTGCTAGAAGAGCAGGGCACGGCTTTTCCTGATGCCACACCCCATGCCTATGCCATCGTGCCTGATGTCAACAGTTTGCCTGTGGTTTTGAAACATCTTCGCCAGCTTAGAGCATTGGGCCTTCATATCCAGATGCATGCTGGTTCAGGGGAGGGGGTTGGCAGCATGAAAAGCCAATTTAAGAAGGCCGATGGCAGCGGTGCTGCTTATGCCCTCATTTTTGGGGCGGATGAGCTTGCCCAGAATACCGTTTCAGTCAAACCGTTGCGCGATGGAGGCGGCTCACAAATTACAGAATCACTTGAACAATTGGACACCTGGGCACACCGCCTACAATCCACCTCTTGAATAAAAGTTGAATATGGCATCACACCTCGATCTAGAAGAACAAGAGCAACTTGATGAACTCAAGCACTTTTGGAAAAAATACGGCAACGTCATCACATGGCTTTTGATCGCCGTGATGGGCTCTTATGCCGGTTGGAATGGCTACCAATATTGGCAGCGACAGCAGGCAGGCAAGGCATCGGCACTTTTTGATGAGTTAGAAAAGTCTGCAATTTCAGGTGATGCAGTCAAAATTGAGCGCGCATGGGGCGACATGAAAGAGCGTTTTCCTAGCACTACATTTGCAGCACAATCTGCCTTGATCGCAGCCAAATCCTTTCAAATGGCCGACAAGCCTGATGCCGCCATTGCGACCCTGCAATGGGCTAGCGAAAATGCTTCCGATCAAGGCAGCGCCCAATTGGCCCGTCTGCGTTTGGCCAACTTACAAGCTCAGCAAAAAGCTTTTGACGATGCTTTGAAAACGCTGGCTAAACCCTTTAATCCAGCTTTTGCAGGGCTGGCATTCGATGTTCAGGGCGATGTCTATGCAGCTCAAAACAAGCCTCAAGAAGCCATTAAGGCTTACACCGATGCATGGCGTCAATTGGATGAAAACACAGAATACCGCCGTTTGGTAGCAGCCAAGTTAAACGCCTTGGGTGTTGACCCAGCACCGGCGAAAGGTGCCTCCCAATGAAATCAAATGTCTTCTCCGCTGCGTCAAAAAGCCGCTGGATGGCTTGCTTGTCATTTGCAACTGCTTGCGCCATGGTTTTGGGATTGGTTGCTTGTTCTATCACGCCCGACAAACCAGCGCCCACTGCCTTGGCAGATTTCAAATCCCAATTGAACATCAGCAAAGCGTGGTCTGTCCAACTTGACCCCATCAGCTCAAGCAGCGCACCTTTAAGCCACAATGTCACGGCAGGGCGCTTGGCTCTGGTAACGGGCCAAGGATTGGTCAGTTTACTGAATGCTGAAACTGGCGTGGAGACGTGGCGCCTGGCTTTGAACACCCCAATTGCTGCGGGTATTGGCGGTGACGGCGAACGTTATGCTGTTATCTCACAAGCCAATGAATTAATTGCAATTTCAAATGCCAAAGTAATTTGGCGGGCCAAGTTGCCTGCTTCATCCTTCACATCGCCTTTTGTGGCAGGTGGTCGTGTTTTTGTCTTAACGGCCGATCGAACAGTCATGGCATTTGATGGCGCAACTGGCCAAAGGTTGTGGAGCCAGCAGCGTCCTGGCGACCCCTTGGTCCTAAAACAAGCTGGTATTTTGACTTCCTTCCAAGATAAGCTTCTTGTTGGACTCTCAGCTCGCTTGGTGGCTTTGGATCCTGCAAACGGCATGTCTAAGTGGGAGTTGCCCATTGGTTCATCGCGCGGTACCAACGAGGTAGAGCGATTGGTTGACTTGGTATCGGGTGTTTCGCGTGTTAACAATGTGGTTTGCGCTCGATCATTTCAAACTTCTGTCACCTGCGTAGATGCCCTCAAGGGCAGCAACCTGTGGACGCGTGCCTCGCAAGGGCATGTGGGCTTAAGTGGGTCTGAAGGCCTGCTTTTTGGCACTGAATCAGACAGTAAATTAATGGCTTGGCAACGCAGCAGTGGTCAAGTCGCTTGGCAATCTGATGCCTTGCGCTTTAGAGGACTGACAACGCCTCAATGGCAGGCTGGTCAGCTAACTGTAGGCGATGAATTAGGTTGGGTCCACTGGATCGATGTGAGCAATGGACAAACCATTGGCCGCCTTCAAGTCGATGCTTCAGGCATTGCAATGACACCTTTGCGTGTTGGTAAAAACTGGGTGATCGTGACAAAGAGTGGCTTGGTTCAAGCCCTTCGTGCCGAATAACACCCAGCTGAAAGATTGATTTGAAACCCGTACTGGCCTTGGTCGGACGCCCCAATGTGGGCAAGTCCACTTTATTCAATCGACTGACCAAAAGTCGCGATGCCATCGTCGCTGATTTTGCAGGTCTCACGCGCGATCGCCACTATGGTCAAGGCCGACAGGGCCGATATGAATACATCGTGATTGATACCGGTGGTTTTGAGCCCGACGCAAGCACGGGCATCTACAAAGAAATGGCCAAGCAAACCCAGCAAGCTGTTGCAGAAGCTGATGTCGTCGTTTTTGTGGTGGATGCCAGAGCAGGTGTTTCTTCGCAAGATCACGACATTGCCAAGTATTTGCGGCGCATCGGTAAACCTTGCTTGTTGGTTGCCAACAAGGCCGAAGGAATGCGAGAGGGTGTTCAAATCAGCGAGTTTTACGAATTGGGATTGGGCGATGTCATTCCTGTTTCAGCAGCACATGGCCAAGGCGTTCGAAGCTTGGTCGAGTTGGCTTTAGACCCTCTGCTGTTACCTGAGGAGGATGCTGAAGCCGAACCCGACCTCAGTGTCGTCAAACTGGCTGTAGCAGGACGCCCCAACGTCGGCAAATCAACGCTCATCAATACGTGGCTAGGCGAAGAGCGTTTGGTTGCATTTGACATGCCGGGTACAACCCGTGATGCCATTACCGTTCCCTTCGAACGAGATGGGCAAAAGTTTGAACTCATTGACACAGCGGGCTTGCGCCGGCGAGGCAAAGTTTTTGAAGCCATCGAAAAATTCTCTGTGGTCAAAACCTTGCAAGCCATTGAATCTGCCAATGTTGTTTTGCTGCTCTTGGATGCAACACAAGGCGTAACTGAGCAAGATGCGCACATTGCAGGATTTATTTTGGACAGTGGCCGAGCCGTCGTGTTGGCAGTCAACAAGTGGGATGCGATCGATGAGTACCAACGTGACCTCGTTCACCGGTCCATTGAAAATCGGCTGCCATTTCTGAAATTTGCCAACTTACACACCATTTCTGCTAAAAAACGGCAAGGTCTCGGCCCCGTTTGGAACTCAATCAAAACGGCACACAAATCGGCCATGGTCAAAATGACTACCCCCGTTTTAACGCGATTGCTGCTCGAATCAGTGCAATTTCAAAGCCCACAACGCGGTGGAATGTTCAGACCCAAATTGCGATATGCCCATCAAGGTGGCATGAATCCTCCGGTCATTGTGATTCATGGAAATTCTTTGGAACACGTCACGGAAACCTACAAACGGTATTTGGAAGGTCGTTTTCGCAAGGCTTTCGATTTGTCTGGTACACCGCTGCGCATAGAAATGAAAACCTCACAAAACCCCTTCGCCGACAAAGATGCAGGGTAATTTGTAAGGTTTTTAAAAAGGTTTTGCACAGTTTGCTCCTTTTGATGTGTTAAGGTGAAACCCTTAATTCAATTCAAAACACGGAGAATATCGTGAACAACAAAGGGCAACTTTTGCAAGATCCCTTCCTCAACGCACTGCGTCGTGAGCATGTCCCTGTGTCCATTTATTTGGTCAACGGCATTAAACTCCAAGGCCAAATTGAATCCTTTGACCAATACGTGGTTTTGCTGCGCAACACGGTCACTCAAATGGTATACAAACATGCCATTTCTACCATTGTCCCAGGCCATGCTGTCAACCTTTCCGGTTCAGATGAAGCCGTCGATGATTCGACGACTTAACGCGCTCTTTTGAACAGCGATTCGGTTGATACAACGCCCGCCTTGTTGGTGGGTGTTGATTTTGGCTTGCCTCATTTTGATGCTGAGTTAGAAGAGCTCAGTCAACTGGCCTCAACAGCAGGCCTCAAACCTGTGGCCAAAATGACTTGTAAACGCAAGGCACCCGATGCCGCGCTTTTTGTGGGTTCTGGCAAAGCCGATGAAATCAAATTCATGGCCGAACAGATGGGCGCCAAAGAGGTACTGTTTGATCAGTCGTTGAGCCCAGCTCAGCAGCGCAACCTCGAGCGGCATTTAGGTCTGCCCGTCAACGACCGCACTTTGCTTATTCTTGAAATCTTCGGTCAACGCGCTCGCAGTCACGATGGCAAATTGCAAGTTGAGTTGGCGCGACTTCAATACCTGAGTACCCGCTTGGTTCGCAGGTGGTCACACCTTGAGCGCCAGCGTGGCGGTATTGGTACGCGTGGTGGCCCGGGAGAAACTCAAATTGAACTTGACCGGCGCATGATCAATGACGCCATCAAGCGTACCAAGGATCGCTTGTCAAAAGTTAAAAAGCAACGTTCAACTCAGAGAAGGCAGCGTGACCGCCGAAACTCATTGAACGTTTCATTGGTGGGTTATACCAATGCTGGTAAATCAACATTGTTCAATGCTTTGGTCAAAGCGCGTGCTTATGCTGCCGACCAGTTGTTTGCCACACTGGATACCACCACGCGCCAACTTTATTTAGGGGAGGCTGGGCGAAGCGCTTCGGTCTCCGATACGGTGGGTTTTATTCGAGACTTGCCACATGGCTTGATCGACGCCTTTGAAGCCACTTTGAAGGAAGCGGCCGATGCTGATCTTTTGCTGCACGTGGTAGATGCCTCGAATCCTAACTTTCCAGAGCAAATGAACGAGGTCAAACGCGTTCTTCATGAAATTGACGCTGACAATGTGCCGCAGTGGCTAATTTTTAACAAAATTGACAATCTTCCCCCTGAGAAACAACCTATTGAATTGTTTGACTTTTATGAGGTTGATGGTCTGGCCTTGAAGCGGGTGTTTGTCAGTGCTCAATCTGGCCAAGGCTTGTCAAAGCTACGCGAAATGTTGGCCGAAGAAGTTCTTCGAACAGTTTCAAACCCCGAGCCAGTATCTGACCCACGCTTTGCCCTTGATAATTTCGGGGAAAATGAAGATGATTTTTCATAAATGTCGCTCTGATTGTGCACAATGAGAGCAGTCATATAAAAACGTAGAAAAGCGAATGAACTTCAAACATCGTGCATTTAGCTGGTCAGTCTTGCCGCAACGCCTTCGTGGCATGTTCAATTTGAACGATCCACGCTGGGGCCGAGGCGATGACAAACCCTCTGAAGGTCAAGACGGCACAAAAGCCCCTGGCAATCCGCCAGGTGCCAATGGTTCCCAACAGCCACCTTCAAACCCTCAGCCTTCAAATTCAGGCAATTCGTCCAACCGACCTAGTCAGTCATCGGGTCCCCCAGACTTGGATGAATTGTGGCGTGACCTGAATCGCAAGCTTGCACAGTTTTTGGGCGGAAAAAATGGTGGTCCTCCTAACAAGGGTCAACCCAGTGGCTCACCCTTCAATGGCTTGCCACCTGTGTTTCGCAATTTAGGCATTGGCGTCATTTTGGGTGCGCTTGCTCTGATTTGGATGGGTACGGGTTTCTTCATTGTCCAAGAGGGACAGCAAGCCGTCATTACTCAATTCGGAAAATACAAGTCTACGGTTGGCGCGGGTTTCAATTGGCGCTTTCCATACCCCGTTCAAAAACACGAGTTGGTGTTTGTCACCCAAATTAGATCGGTTGACATTGGCCGCGACAACGTGATCAAAGCCACTGGACTGCGCGAGTCGGCCATGCTCACAGAAGACGAAAACATTGTTGAAATTAAATTTGCTGTTCAATACAGATTGAACGATGCACGGGCTTATTTGTTTGAAAGCAAGAACCCCACAGAAGCCGTGGTGCAGGCAGCTGAAACGGCTGTCCGTGAGGTGGTTGGCAAAATGAAAATGGATTCTGCTTTGGCGGAAGAACGTGATCAAATTGCGCCCCGTGTTCGGGCACTCATGCAAAACATTCTCGACCGTTATAAGGTAGGCATTGAAGTGGTGGGCATTAACTTGCAGCAAGGCGGCGTGCGTCCGCCCGAGCAAGTTCAAGCAGCCTTTGACGATGTCTTGAAGGCCGGTCAAGAGCGAGAGCGAGCTAAAAATGAAGCCCAAGCTTATGCCAACGATGTGGTACCGCGTGCAGTAGGCGCCGCATCTCGTTTGAAGGAAGAGTCGCAAGCTTATCGCGAACGAATTGTGGCGCAAGCAGAAGGTGATGCTCAGCGGTTCAAAGCCATCTTGCCTGAGTATCAAAATGCGCCTCAAGTCACGCGTGATCGCATGTACTTAGACGCCATGCAGCAAATTTACTCTAACGTCACCAAGGTGGTTATCGATAGCAAACAAGGTTCCAACCTGATGTATTTGCCGCTCGATAAATTGATACAAATGACCGCAGCACCATCGACTGCCGCAGCGCCTGTCGAGACTCCTGCAAACAATGCAGCCACAAGTTCTGCCCCCAGCAGTGCCCCTCTTGATCCTAGATCGCGCGATAGCCTTCGATCTCGTGACCGCGAAATTCGTTAAGGAAGTAGCAAAATGAATCGTATTGGAATATGGGTTTCATCCCTGCTGCTGTTGCTGGCTCTGGCCAGCTCCATGTTGTTCGTGGTAGATCAGCGTCAATTTGGTGTGGTGTACGCTTTGGGACAAATCAAAGAGGTCATCACTGAGCCTGGTTTGAACATCAAACTGCCTCCGCCTTTGCAAAACGTGACTTACATTGACAAGCGTTTACTGACGCTTGACAGCCCAGACACCGAGCCCATGCTGACTGCTGAGAAGCAACGGGTGGTGATCGATTGGTATGTGCGCTGGCGCATTACAGATCCAATGGCCTATATCCGCAATGTTGGCTTGGATGAAAAGTCCGGTGCCAATCAATTGAACCGCGTGGTTAGAAATGCTTTTCAAGAGGAAATCAACAAACGCACGGTAAAAGACTTGTTGTCTTTGAGCCGAGACATTCTGATGAACGACGTCAAGCGCGAAGTGCTTGAAAAAGTGCGTGGCGAAAAGCCTTGGGGCATTGACGTTGTCGATGTTCGAATTACACGAGCAGACTACGTGGATGCCATCACGGAGTCGGTTTATCGACGTATGGAGGCAGAGCGTAAGCGCGTTGCCAATGAGCTGCGTTCTACGGGTGGTGCAGAGGGAGAAAAAATCCGTGCTGATGCCGACCGCCAGCGCGAGGTGACCATCGCAAATGCTTACCGCGAAGCTCAAAAAATAAAAGGTCAGGGCGATTCACAGGCTGCCAAAATCTACAATGAGTCCTTTGGCCGCGACCCTCAGTTTGCGCAGTTTTACAGAAGCCTTGATGCCTACAAAGCCAGTTTTGCTAAAAAGAGCGATGTCATGGTGCTAGACCCAAGTAGCTCAGACTTCTTCAGAACCATGAGAGGCAATTCTTCAGGTAGCCAATCCGCTCCCGCTGTGAAGAAATAAGTGAGCTTCTGGTCCTCAATCGTGATGGCCATTTCGCTGGTGCTGATTTTCGAGGGGCTTATGCCCCTCATTTCCCCGCCCAAGTGGCGGGAAATGTTTGCCCAGCTTTTAAAGCTAGAAGATGGTCAAATTCGATTTTTCGGTCTTAGCATTGTTTTGTTAGGACTCTTTCTTTTGGTGTGCTTCATTTAGATGCTGTTTGAGCCAGTAAAATCCTTGTTTTAACAGCCCCCCTCTATTTCCATGTCCGCTTGGGTCCTCCCGGATCACATCGCTGATGTCTTGCCCTCTGAAGCCAGGCACATCGAAGAACTCCGAAGATTGCTTTTAGACACAGCCCGAAGCTATGGCTTTGAGTTGGTGTCTCCCCCATTGCTCGAGCACATTGAGTCCTTGCTAACGGGAACTGGCAAAGCGCTTGATCTCCAGACTTTCAAATTGGTTGACCAAATTTCTGGTCGAATGATGGGTTTGAGAGCCGATACCACCCCCCAAGTCGCCCGAATTGATGCCCATTTGTTAAATCGCAAAGGGGTCACTCGGCTTTGCTATTGCGGCCCTGTGCTTCACACCCAGCCTGACCGACCCCACGCAACGCGAGAGCCATTGCAGTTGGGTGCCGAAATCTTTGGCCATGCTGGTTTAGAAGCTGACCTTGAAGTCTTGCAACTGGCATTAGATTGTTTGCGTGCCGCGCAAATGGGCGAAGTTTTGGTTGATTTGGCCGACGCTCGAATTGTCAGCAGTTTGCTTGAAGATTTGCCTCTGACAGAATCCATGCGCGGCGAAGTCTTTGCTGCGCTGGCCAGCAAAAATGCTTCTGCCTTGGCCGATTTAACCAGTCACTTTCCCAAAGACATTCAAGCTGCATTGCTGAATCTCATTGAGCTTTACGGTGATGCTTCAGTTCTGTCCCAAGCACTGAACAAATTACCGGCCAAACCTCAAATCAAGTTGGCCATAGAGCAGTTGAAGTGGTTGAGCGAACAACTGCCTCAAGTGACTTTCAAGTTTGATTTGGCCGATGCCCGGGGCTATGCCTATTACAGTGGCTTGCGCTTTGCAATTTATGCCAAAGGTGCCAGTGATGCTGTGGTGCGAGGAGGGCGCTACGATGGCGTGGGCGCCGCTTTTGGTCATGAAAAAGGCCGTGATCGGCCAGCAGTTGGTTTCAGTTTAGATCTGAAACAATGGGTGGGGGTTGTGCCTCAACTCAGTCTCAAAGCCGTCATAAGGGCACCTTGGGGTACACGACCAGACCTGCGATCTGCCATTGCGCAGTTGCGCATGCACGGTGAAACTGTGGTGTGCAACTTGCCTGGACACGAAAGTGAAATAGATGAATTCCAATGTGATCGTGAACTCCTAGAGGTCGCGGGGCAGTGGATCGTAAAAGCCATTGAAAACAAAACAAAATGAACATGATCAAAGGACGTAACGTTGTCGTTGTTGGAACCCAGTGGGGGGACGAGGGCAAAGGC
>CANNNB010000002.1 GCA_947505995.1 Comamonadaceae bacterium | reverse complement strand
TACAAACGACCAATCACTCCCACTCAATGGTAGCGGGCGGTTTGCTGCTGACGTCATAGGTCACACGGTTAATGCCGCGCACTTCGTTGATGATTCGGCCAGACACTTTCTTCAGCAAGGCATAGGGCAATTCAGCCCAGTCAGCCGTCATAAAGTCAGAAGTTTGAACAGCTCTTAGGGCAACCACGTACTCGTAAGTACGGCCATCGCCCATCACACCCACGCTCTTGACTGGCAAAAATACCGCGAAGGCTTGGCTGGTCAGATCGTACCAAGACTTGCCTTGGTCATCGGTGAAGTTGCGCAACTCTTCAATGAAGATGGCATCGGCACGGCGCAGCAAATCGGCATATTCTTTTTTAACTTCACCCAAAATGCGAACACCCAAACCGGGACCTGGGAAGGGATGGCGATAGACCATCTCGCGCGGCAAGCCCAGTGCCACACCTAATTCCCGCACTTCGTCTTTGAAAAGTTCGCGCAGTGGTTCTAACAACTTCAAACCCAGCTGTTCGGGCAAACCACCCACATTGTGGTGGCTCTTGATGGTCACAGCCTTTTTGCTTTTGGCACCACCAGATTCAATGACATCTGGGTAAATAGTGCCTTGAGCCAAAAAGCTTGCTCCCTTGTGACCGCCCGTACCCGCTTTCAATTTGGCTGCTTCGTCTTTGAACACATCGACAAACAAGCCGCCAATGATTTTGCGTTTTTGTTCAGGCTCGCTCACGCCGGCCAACTTGCCTAAAAACAAATCGCTGGCATTGACGCGAATCACGCGCGCATGCAATTTGCCTTCGAACATTTCCATGACCATGTCGCCTTCGTTCAAGCGCAAAAGCCCATGGTCTACAAACACGCAAGTCAGTTGATCGCCAATGGCGCGGTGAATGAGGGCTGCTGCCACAGAAGAATCGACGCCACCAGACAAGCCCAGAATAACTTCTTCGGCGCCAACTTGTTCGCGAATTTTGGCAACGGCCTCTTCAATGTAATCGCCCATGATCCAGTCGGGACTTGCCTGACAGATGTCCAACACGAAGCGATTCAAAAGCGCTTGACCTTGCACGGTGTGCGTCACTTCAGGGTGAAACTGAACCGCATAAAAACGCCGCGCTTCATCGGCCATGCCTGCAATAGGACAAGCAGGTGTAGATGCCATCACTTTGAAGCCCGCGGGTAACTGCGTCACCTTGTCGCCATGGCTCATCCAAACCTTGAGCATGCCGTGGCCATCTGATGTGGCAAAGTCTTCAATGCCCTTGAGCAATTCTGTATGGCCGTGGGCACGAACTTCAGCATAGCCAAACTCACGCGTTTGACCTGCTTCAACTTTGCCGCCCAACTGCTCGGCCATGGTTTGCATGCCGTAGCAAATTCCCAAAACAGGAATACCTAATTCGAAAACAGCATCAGGCGCGCGGTCGTCAACTTCGTAAACGCTGGCGTGTGAACCCGACAAGATAATGCCCTTGAGATTGCCATCTTTGGCGTAATCGCGAACCCAGTCGCTGCTGACATCGCAGGGATGCACTTCACAAAATACATGGGCTTCACGAACTCGGCGCGCAATGAGTTGCGTCACTTGTGAGCCAAAGTCAAGGATCAAAATTTTGGAATGCTGCATGGAAGTTCAGAATCAATCAATGGTTTCAAACAAAGCAATACACTGAATTAATCAGCGCGGTAATTAGGTGCTTCTTTGGTAATTTGCACATCGTGCACATGGCTTTCGCGAATGCCGGCCGAGGTAATTTCAACAAACTCAGCCTTGTTGCGCATGTCTTCAATGGTGGGACAACCGCAATAACCCATGCTGGCACGCAAGCCACCGGCCATTTGGAACAGGATGGCCACCACAGAACCTTTGTAAGGCACTCGGCCTTCAATGCCTTCGGGAACCAGTTTGTCGGCATTGGGGTTGCCTGTACTTGACTCTTGAAAGTACCGGTCTGCACTGCCCTGCTGCATGGCGCCAATGCTGCCCATGCCGCGGTAGCTTTTGTAGCTGCGGCCTTGGTACAAAATAATTTCGCCAGGGGCTTCTTCAGTGCCCGCAAACATGCCACCCATCATGACGGTGTTGGCACCTGCTGCTATGGCTTTGGCTATATCGCCGCTGTAACGAATGCCGCCGTCTGCAATGAGCGGCACGCCAGTGCCCTGAAGTGCGGTGGCCACATTGTCGATGGCCATCACTTGAGGCACACCTACACCGGCCACAATGCGCGTGGTGCAAATGGAGCCAGGACCAATACCCACCTTGACCGCATCAGCACCCGCTTCGACCAAAGCCAAAGCTGCAGCACCGGTGGCAATGTTGCCACCAATGACTTCAATGTGCGGATAGTTTTTCTTGACCCAGCGTACGCGCTCAATCACGCCTTGGCTATGTCCGTGTGCTGTGTCCACCACAATGGCATCGACACCAGCTTTGACCAGTGCTTCAACGCGTTCTTCTGTGCCATCGCCCACCCCTACAGCGGCACCCACCAACAAACGGCCAGCGGCATCGCGAGCAGCCAACGGGAAATTCAACTGTTTGGTAATGTCCTTGACCGTAATTAAACCCTTGAGTTCAAAGTCTGCATTGACCACCAAAAGGCGTTCCAATTTGTACTTGTTCAAAAGTGCTTTGGCTTCTTCGGGCGTTGTGCCCTCTGGCACCGTAATCAAACGCTCACGGGTGGTCATGATTTCGCTCACGGGCTGGTCATAACGTGTTTCAAATCGCATGTCGCGGCCGGTCACAATGCCGACTACTTTGCCACCCACACACACAGGAAAACCTGACACACCCAATTCATCGGACAAAGCCATCACTTGCCGCACTTTGGTATCAGGTGTGATGACCACAGGGTCACGCAATACACCAGACTCATAGCGTTTGACTTTGGCCACTTGTGCCGCTTGCTCTTGCGCCGAAAGGTTCTTGTGAACGATGCCAATGCCACCTTCTTGGGCAATGGCAATGGCCAAACGTGCTTCTGTAACGGTGTCCATGGCGGCGGAGACCAAAGGCAGATTCAGGCGCAGTTTGCGTGTAAATTGGGTAGCAAGGGAAGTGTCCTTGGGCAGGACTTGGGAGTAGGCTGGCACCAGCAACACATCGTCGAAAGTGAGGGCTTTACCGAGCAGGCGCATAAGGGAGGGCTCCAAAAAAAGGATTGTACCCTCGTCAATGCCATTTATCGCACACCCGCAAGCGACTTAATAGCCCGCCACTGCCCCAACTCTGCGTCTCGCAAAAAGACCCGTCCGCCCTTTACCCTGCCCTTTAAATCGCTTTTTGCGAGCCAATTTGGGGTCAACCAAAAGTGATCGGTAAATTTCCAAGCGATCTCCCGGCTTGAGAAGGTCAGACAGTTGGACGATGCGGCCCCAAATACCTTGCCCGCGTTCTTCTTTAAGTGCCAATTCAAAAATTTTGAGGTGCGCTTTAAGTTCTGGGCACAATTTAAATGACTGTATTGCGTCAAATACAGTGCACGCATCTGGCAAGGTCAAAGTAACTTCAATCAATTGCCTGGGTGCTGGGCTGAAAAGACATTGAATTTGCATCATGTGCTTTCGGCACCATAAACTTGTTCCGCGCGCTTAACAAAAGCGTCTACCAAACTGGCGGCAATTTTGTCAAAAACGGGCCCAACCACTGCAGCCAAGGTGGGACTAGAAAAACCATACTCAAGCGACAAAGTGACTTTGCAAGCCCTCTGCGAATTGTCTCCCACAGGATCAAATGTCCAGGTGCCGTCTAAATTAGAAAATGGTCCCTTGACCAATTTCATGCGTACCTCGTGATTTTCAATGTGCGTGTTGTGGGTCACAAAAACTTGGCTCATACCGGCTAGCCCAATTCCGACCTCGGCATCCATTTCAAGAGCGCTGAAATGCAAAACTTTAGAATGATTGCACCAAGGCAAGAAATGCATGTATTGGTCAACATCCGTGACAAGACGGTACATTTCCTCTGGGGTGTACCAGATCAGGACAGATTTGAGAAGTTTCTTCATACAATAAGACTAATTCTGTAGATTGTAATTTCTCAGAGCCCTCAGTAGCAAAAACAACAACCACAAGTACATTGCAGATTCTCACACATGGCTACGCCACCCCCCAAAAACAAAGGCCCTGGTAAATCTGGCCTCATTGCTGAAAACAAAAAAGCAGCCTTTGACTACTTTTTTGAAGAGCGGCATGAGTGTGGCATGGTGCTTGAGGGATGGGAGGTTAAAGCCGTCAGGGAAGGCAAGGTTCAACTGACCGATGGCTATGTGGTCATTCGCAACAAAGAAATGTTCATCATCGGTTGTTTGATCAACCCTCTGAAAACGGCCTCAACCCACGTCAACCCTGAAGCTGCCCGCACGCGCAAACTTCTGTTGAAACGCGACGAAATTGACAGGCTGAGCAGCAAGGTTGAGCAAAAGGGGTTCACGCTTGTGCCCATCAACCTTCATTGGAAGACGGGCTTCATCAAATGTGAAATTGCCCTTGCCAAGGGCAAGGCCGAACATGACAAGCGCGACACCATTAAAGATCGCGAAGGCAAGCGAGAAGTTGAACGCGCTATGAAAAGCCGTAACCGCTAAGTGGCTTTAGTTCAAATGACGCAAGGGGTGAGTCGTTGGGGTCCAAGGACTCTGGAAAAAAAGCGGCCATTCATGTTGACCTACATCTGACAAGTTCGCATGAGCCCACTGGGGTTGGTGATCTTTGTCAATGGCCAATGCGCGAATGCCCTCCACCGTTTCACTCTTTTCTCGCAAATGAAAACAATGCTGAACCATGTCTCGTTCCATGCGAAGATCGTCTGCCAAACCCATGGTGCGCGCCTTGCGAATTTGAGCTAAGACCACATACACCATCAAAGGAGAGGCCTTGTTAAGACTTGCAAGTGTTTGACGAGCCCACTCTGAATTTTCCTGCTCTAGGGCCAAGCTAATTTGCAAAGGACTGTCAGCCGCAAAGCATTTATCGATAGCAAGTTTGTCTGGGAATTGGGCAGGATCAAATTTTGTAAATTGACTTTGTAACCAGCGCTCTACTGATTCACCAGTTTCAAAAGGTGTTTTAAGTAAAGTTGACCAGATCAGGGGCAATCTCTGGGCTTCTATCAGGCCATCAGCCAGCCCTGCCAAGATAGCCTGATGGCCATTGATTTTTTGACCTGTAAGCCCCAAGTATTCACCGAGGTGGCCCGGGCATCTGCTGAGAAAATAACCGCCACCAACATCGGGGAACAAACCGATGTGTGTTTCGGGCATGGCCATCTGAGTTCTGTCTGTCACGATGCGCATGCTTGCGCCCTGACTGATGCCCATACCGCCGCCCATCACAACACCATCCATGAAGGCGATGTAAGGTTTGGCATAGGTGTGAATCAAATGGTTCAAGGCATACTCTTCCGTGAAGAAGTCACCTAAACTTTCATCATTTGCCTTTGCCGCTTGGTGAAAGAATCGAATGTCGCCGCCAGCACAAAAATGTCCGAACGGTTCTTCTTTACCCTGCCCACGAACCAAGACAGCCAAAACCTGCGGGTTGTTCTGAAATTCCAACAAGGCATTGGTTAACATGCGCACCATGTCGAGCGTCAAGGCATTCAAGGCTTTAGGGCGATTCAATGTAATGCAGCCCACTCGTCCCTCGATCTCGTGGCGAACGAGCGCTTCAGTATTTGTTGAAGAATTGTTCATGATTGCATCAAACCTTGCGTTGCTTCCATCCAAACCATTCGTTGCCAAACAAGGCAGCAATGACTAAACTGCCACCGATTAAAACACTGGTATGAGGTTCTTCATTGGCACCCCACCAAGCCAAGGCTATGCCAAATATAACTTCCAGCAAAGCCAGCAAAGAGACTTCTGGCGCCTTTAAAACCCTGGCGCAGACAACAGACAGCGTACACGGAATTGCCAACTGCACAATGCCCAACAAAGCCAGCAAACTGATGTCATGCACATTGGCTTGCAATGGCCAAGCCATTGGCAGTGTTAAGAGGCAGGAAATAACTGCACCCAACAATACCGAAGGAACCAAATCGATGGCGACACCTGACCTTTGACTTTGGTGGGTCAAATTCCATTGTGTTGCTCCCGCCAAGGGTACGCAAAGTGCAATGCTCACACCCAAAAGGAAATTGGGATCGCCCAGCTGCAATTGGCTTACAAACATCATGGCAATACCGGCCCCAGCAACACCAATGGCAAGCCAAGTTCGAAGGGGCAAACGGTGTGAAGTAAACAGCCACGAGCCTAGGGCTGTTAGCAGAGGCCCGCAGGCAAGTGTGATCAAAACATTGGCAACAGCGGTCAGGGTCAAAGCCATCATGAAGGCTGTGAACATGATGCTCCAACATAAACCAGATAGCCAAAAATAAGGACTGCGCCAAGGAAGCTTAGTCCACACCCGCCAACCTTGCCAAACAGTCAAAATGATAAGCAAGCCCAACACAGTGAATGCGCTTCGCCAAAAGGTGACTTCAAATCCACTGGCTTGATCAAGGTGACGCGAAACAACGCCGGCAATGGACCACAAAGCGGTCACCAGCACCATCAAGGCGACTGCATAACCGTGTTTGAGTTTCAGCACTTGGGTGCTTTAAGGACTTGGCGACTTGATGCCAAATTAAGCGCGACCGGCACGCTTGCGCTCGTGCTCTTTCAAGAAGCGCTTGCGCAAACGAATGCTCTTTGGCGTAATTTCAACCAATTCATCTTCGTCAATGAACTCCACACCGTATTCAAGCGTGAGGTCAATGGGCGGTGTAATTTTGATGGCGTCTTCTTTTCCAGACACACGGAAGTTGGTGAGCTGTTTGGTGCGTGTGGCGTTCACCACCAAATCGTTGTCACGACTGTGAATTCCCACAATCATGCCTTCGTACACAGGGTCATTGGCTTTAACGAACATGCGGCCGCGATCGTCCAATTTACCCAAAGCGTAGGTGAAGATTTCACCATCGTCCATGGAAATCAGAACACCATTTTTACGACCGCCAATTTCACCCTTGTGAGCCTCGTAGCTGTCAAAGATGTTGGAAATCAAACCAGAGCCACGTGTTAGGTTTAAGAACTCATTGGTAAAGCCAATTAAACCGCGTGCAGGAATGCGGTATTCCAAACGCACACGGCCGCGGCCATCGGGTTCCATGTTCACGAGTTCGCCTTTGCGTTCGCCCAAGGCTTGCATCACGCCGCCTTGATGGGTTTCTTCAATGTCAGCAGTGACCAATTCGATTGGCTCATGGCGCTCGCCATTGACATCGCGGTACACCACGCGAGGCTTGGACACAGCCAATTCATAACCTTCACGGCGCATGTTTTCAAGCAAGATGGTGAGGTGCAATTCGCCACGACCTGCTACATCGAAGATACCTTCTTCGTCAGTTTCTTTCACACGCAAAGCTACATTGTGTTGCAACTCTTTTTGTAACCGATCCCAAATTTGACGGCTGGTGACGTACTTACCTTCTCTGCCCGCCAAGGGGCTGGTGTTCACGCAAAAGTTCATGGTCAAAGTGGGCTCGTCAATATTGAGCATTGGCAATGGCGCGGGATTAAGAGGGTCTGTGACTGTGACACCAATGTTCAAATCGGCAATACCGTTGATGAGCACAATGTCGCCAGGACCAGCCTCTGTCACTTGAACCCGGTCGAGTCCGTGAAAAGTCAAAACTTGGTTAACACGACCCTTGACAGCAGTGCCATCGGGGCCTTCCATCATCATGACATCCATCATGGGCTTGATGGTGCCTTGGCTAATACGGCCCACACCAATTCGACCCACAAATGTAGAGAAATCAAGCGCAGAAATTTGCAATTGCAACGGGGCTTCTGGATCACCTGCCTGTGGCGGCACATGCTTCAACACCGTGTTGAAAAGCGCTGACATGTCGGGGCCCCACTGCTCGCCTGCTGCACCCTCTGTCAAGGAGGTCCAGCCATTGATACCAGATGCATACACCACCGGAAAATCAAGCTGTTCGTCGGTTGCACCGAGTTTGTCAAACAAGTCAAACGCAGCGTTGATCACTTTGTCCGGATTAGAGCCTGGCTTGTCAACCTTGTTCACGACCACGATGGGCTTGAGGCCTAAGGCCAAAGCTTTTTTGGTCACAAAACGCGTTTGGGGCATGGGGCCTTCTTGCGCGTCGATAAGCAACACCACACCGTCTACCATGGACAAAGCGCGTTCCACTTCACCACCGAAGTCGGCGTGGCCGGGGGTGTCAACGATGTTGATGTGAGTGCCTTCCCAGCTGACAGCGCAGTTTTTGGCCAAAATGGTAATGCCGCGTTCACGTTCAATGGCGTTGTTGTCCATGACGGTGTCCACGATTTTTTCGTGAGCAGAAAAGGTGCCAGACTGTCGCAGCAACTGATCGACCATGGTGGTTTTACCGTGGTCAACGTGGGCGATGATGGCAATATTGCGGATTTGTTTTGTCATGCTAGGGTCTTCTCCAAAATTGATTGAATTTCTAAGGGGCTTAACAAGCGCCCAGGAATGAGTTCACCGGCTTTCACGTGTGCAGAGCCCAGAAGCGCTCGCGGTGATTCGCCGTACACAGCGACATGCAGGTTGTCGGGCCAATCGCCACGACGGCGCACGCCGCTTAAGAATCTGCCCGCATCATCAGGGGGCAAGGTGACAGGGGTATGACCATTGAGCAAGGCATCGACGGTCAAGATTTTCTTTTCGCGTTCTGCCTCAGGCAAAGCTTCTAAGTCTTGAATGCTGATGCATTCGGCTTCACTGAAAGGGCCTGTTTGAATTCGGCGCAGTTCGCTTAAGTGCGCACAGGTGCCCAAGGCAATGGCGATGTCTTCGCCCAAGGTGCGTATGTAAGTGCCCTTGCTGCATGTGACTGTGATTTTCAAACGGCGATGATTGTTGACAGGTGCAATCTCTTCCAAAGCCAAGGCATGAATTAGGATATGGCGGGCTTCACGCTCAACCTCAATGCCTGCACGCGCGTAGTCGTACAAAGCCTTGCCATCTTTTTTCAGAGCGCTGTACATGGGCGGAATTTGCTCAATCGGTCCAGTGAATTGAGTTTGAACCGCTTGCAATTGAGCTGGTAAAAAATTCACAGCCTTTTCTGCAATGACTTCACCCTCCAAATCACCTGTGCTGGTTTGGACGCCCAATACAGCAATGGCTTCGTAAGTTTTGTCAGCGTCTAAATGCAGCTGACTGAATTTGGTGGCTGCGCCAAAACACAATGGCAATACTCCCGTGGCCAAAGGATCCAAGGTGCCTGTATGCCCTGCCTTTTCGGCACGCAACAGCCACTTTGCTTTTTGCAAAGCATCGTTACTTGACAAGCCATATGGTTTGTCTAACAACAGCACCCCATGCACAGGGCGCCGTTGCACCCTGGTGCGTGGCGCGTTCATGTTAGGCCTCGTCTTTAGATCGTGAAGCTACTGCCTTGGAGATCAAGGCATTCATATCAGATGCGCGCTCGGTGGTGCGATCAAAAATGAAGTGAAGCGTGGGAACTGTGTGAATTTGCAAACGCTTGAACAAACCGTTGCGCAAAAAACCAGCAGCTGCATTCAAGCCTTCTGTGGCTTCTTCGGGCTTGCCCATCACAAGGCTGAAGTACACCTTGGCGTGCGCGTAGTCAGGGGTTACCTCGACAGCATTCAAAGTGACCATGCCCACACGAGGATCTTTGAGTTCGCGCGCAATCAACTCCGACAGATCGCGTTGGATCTGATCGGCCACGCGGAATCCGCGATGGGCTGAGCTGGTAGGTTTGCGGGCCATGGTATTGATTGCTTGGACTGCTTAAAAATTAAAGCGTACGTGCAATTTCTTTGACTTCAAAGAATTCCAGTTGGTCGCCCACTGCAATGTCGTTGTAGTTTTTGAGTTTGATACCGCACTCGAAACCTTCTTTGACTTCGCGCACGTCGTCTTTGAGGCGTTTGAGTGAGTCGATATCGCCGGTGTAGATAACCACGTTGTCGCGCAGCAAACGGAATTTGGAAGAGCGCAAAACCTGGCCATTGGTAACCATACAACCTGCGACTGTTCCAATTTTGGATGCCACGAAAACAGTTCGAATTTCGGCCATACCAATGACTTCTTCCTTCTGCTCAGGCGCCAACATGCCAGACATAGCGGCTTTCAACTCATCGACAGCGTCATAAATGATGTTGTAGTAGTTGATACTGACGCCGTTGCTTTCGGCTTGTTTGCGAGCACCGGCATCGGCACGCACGTTAAAGCCAATGACGACCGCTTTTGAGGCGATGGCCAAGTTGATGTCAGACTCACTGATACCACCCACTGCGGCGTACACCAATTGAACCTTGATCTCATCGGTAGACAACTTGAGCAATGAGGCTGCCAAGGCTTCTTGCGAACCTTGCACGTCGGCTTTGACAATGATGGGCAAAGTTTTGACTTCGCCAGCACTCATGTCTGTGAACATGTTTTCTAACTTGGCAGCTTGCTGCTTGGCCAGTTTGGTGTTGCGGAACTTGCCTGCACGGTAAGTGGCAATTTCACGGGCACGGCGTTCATCGCTGAGGACCATGAATTCATCACCCGCTTGGGGAACTTCGGTCAGACCTTGAATCTCAACAGGAATGGAGGGGCCAGCTGTTTTGATCGCCTTGCCGTTTTCATCCAACATGGCGCGAACACGGCCAAATGTTTGACCTGCCAACACCACATCGCCCGTTGACAAAGTGCCCGACTGAACCAAAATAGTGGCCACAGGACCACGACCTTTGTCCAAACGCGCTTCAATGACCAAACCTTTGGCAGCTGCAGCCACAGGCGCCCTAAGTTCAAGCACTTCAGCTTGCAACAAAACTTGCTCTAGCAAGGCGTCAATGCCAGCACCCGTTTTGGCGGAGACACCCACGAATGGTGACTCACCACCAAATTCTTCAGGCACCACTTGCTCTGCTACCAATTCGCCTTTGACGCGATCAAGGTTGGCATCGGGCTTGTCAATTTTATTGATGGCCACAACGATGGGCACACCTGCTGCCTTAGCGTGTTTGATGGCCTCTTTGGTTTGCGGCATGACGCCATCATCGGCGGCAACCACCAAGATGACGATGTCGGTGGCTTGCGCGCCGCGAGCACGCATGGCGGTAAATGCCTCGTGACCTGGTGTGTCCAAAAAGGACACCATGCCGCGCGCTGTTTCAACGTGGTACGCACCAATGTGCTGGGTAATACCACCCGCTTCGCCAGAGGCCACTTTGGCACGGCGAATGTAGTCGAGCAATGAAGTTTTACCGTGGTCGACGTGACCCATGACGGTCACCACCGGTGCACGCGGTAACAAAGGTGCATCGCTTTGAGAAACTTCATCATCGGTAAAGGCTTCAGGATCGTCAAGGGCAGCAACGACAGCTTTGTGGCCAAGCTCTTCCACCAAAATCATGGCAGTGTCTTGATCCAAGGGCTGGTTGATGGTGACCATCTGACCCAGCTTCATGAGCTGCTTGATGACCTCAGACGCCTTGATGGCCATCTTGTGAGCCAACTCGGCAACCGTGATGGTTTCGGGCACATGCACTTCAATGATGCGGGCTTCGACAGGCGCTGCTTGCACTTGTTCTTCACGATCACGCTCGTTGCCACGGCGATTTTTAGGACCACCACGCCAGTTGTTACGGCCAACACCACCGCTGGTATCACCACGTGTCGGAATGGCTTTCTTTTTGGCAGGATCCCCTGCCCAACTTGAAGAAAGCTTGGCCGATTTAACTTCTTTGTTACCACCAGGTGCTGCATCTTTGGATTCTGTGACTGCAGCCACTTTTTTGCTGACTGCACCAGGGACTTGCGCAGGCTTGTGAAGCGTTCCTTTGGCCGTTTTGGGATCGGGCTTGGGAACTTCTTTGGGCGGTGCTTTTTTAGCAGGCCCACTCATCATGGCGCGAATGGCTTCAGCTTCAGCCAAGGCCTTGTTACGGCGTTGGTTCAGGTCGCGCTCGCGTGCGGCTTCGTCTTCAACAATCGCTTTTGCGTCTGCATCGGCCTGATCCTCAGCTGCTTTGATTTTGGCTGCTTTGTCAGCTTTGACCATCGCTTCTGCATTCACTCGATCATTTTCTGCAGATTGAGCAATGGAGGGGTCAACAGGTTTTGACGCGGCGTTGATGCTGTCAGCTTCGTTTTGCGCAGCGGCGGCTTTGGCACTTCGAATGGCCGCGGCTTGTGATGCAGCCTCTTCGGGGGTTTGAACCACAGCAGTTGCATCAGTTTGAAGGGCTTCTTTGGCTTTGGCATCTTCGCGCTTGGCCAGTTCCTTGGCTTCTCGCTCTCGGCGTTTTTCGACCAACTCTTCTTCTTGACGTCGCAACAATTCTGCTTGACTGCGGGCTTCCTCTTCACGCTTTGCCAATTCAGCATGATCAATCAAGGGGGCTACTGGTTCAGAAGCATGCGTCGCTGTTGTCTCAACTTCGTCATCGCGTTTGATAAACGTGCGTTTTTTACGGACTTCAACTTGGATGGTCCTGGCCTTGCCAGTGGCATCGGCTTGTTTGATTTCGCTGGTGGATTTTTTCACCAATGTAATCTTTTTGCGCTCGCCAGCGACAGTGCCATGGCTGGCTTGCAAGAAGCTCAACAGCATTTGCTTGTCATTTTCAGACAGCGCATCGGCCGCCGATGACTTGTCGACACCTGCTGAGCGCAATTGCTCAAGCAAGGTATCTGGTGATTTTTTGAGTTCGTTGGCAAACTCGGCGACAGTGTTACTGGACATATGGGGTTCTAGCCTCCTTGAGATTAGGCCTGACCAGTGAACCAATGTTCACGGGCTTTCATGATCAGGGCGGTGGCTTCACCATCGGTTTGTCCGGTGATGTCGGTCAGTTCGTCAGTGGCCAAATCGGCCAAATCGTCGCGAGTATGAACACCCGCTTCAACCAGCTTAGCGATCAACTCAGGCGTTAAGCCTTCCAAATCGCGCAGGTCTTGTGAAACATCTTCAACACTTTCTTCACGCACAATTTCGATGGTAAGAAGAGCATCCTTGGCGCGAGTGCGCAATTCATTCACAGTGTCTTCATCGAAACTGTCAATTTCCAACATCTCTTGGATGGGCACATAGGCCACTTCTTCCAGGCTTGTGAAGCCCTCTTCAATCAAAATGTCTGCAATTTCTTGGTCAACATCCAGTTTGTCCATGAACAAAGCGCGAATACCCGTTGTCTCTTCGGCTTGCTTTTGAGCAGATTCAGCGGCATCCATGATGTTGATCTTCCAACCTGTTAGGTCAGAAGCCAAGCGAACGTTTTGTCCGCCGCGGCCGATGGCGATGGCCAAGTTTTCTTCATCAACTACCACGTCCATGGCATGCTTTTCTTCGTCCACCACAATAGATTGAACGTTGGCAGGTGCCAGTGCACCAATGACAAATTGAGCTGGGTCTTCACTCCACAGCACAATGTCAACACGCTCGCCAGCCAATTCGTTGGTGACGCCGTTGACGCGTGTACCGCGAACACCGACGCAAGTACCAATAGGATCGACCCGTTTGTCATGCGACAACACAGCAATTTTGGCGCGTGAACCAGGGTCGCGTGCACAAGATTTAATTTCCAACAAGCCTTGTTCAATTTCTGGAACTTCTTGACGGAAGAGTTCAATCATGAATTCTGGAGAAGAACGCGACAAGATGATGGGCGCACCACGCAAGGTCAGGTCAACTTCCATGATCATGGCGCGAACGCGGTCACCATTGCGAAGATTCTCTTTGGGAATCATTTCGCTGCGGCGCAGGCGCCCTTCAACACGGCCAGACTCAACAATGATGTCGCCCTTGTCCATGCGCTTAACGGTACCCACCAATATTTTTTCGCCACGGGCCATGAACTCGTTGAGTAACATTTCACGCTCGGCATCCCGAATCTTTTGCAAGATCACCTGTTTGGCCGCCATGGCACCAATTCGACCAATAGGCAGGGATTCGACTGACTCTTCGATGTACTCGTCGACTTCAATGTCAGAAATTTGCTCGAGGGCTTCGAACAATAAAATTTCTTGGTCAGGCAATTGCAAACCTGCTTCATCTGGAACAACGTGCCAACGACGGAAAGTTTCGTAGTTACCGCTGTCGCGATCGATGGCCACACGAATGTCCACATCGCCTTCGTAAAGCTTTTTAGTAGCTTGGGCCAGAGCAGATTCAACGGCACCAAACACGATATCTCGTTCAACGTTCTTTTCACGTGAAATGGCTTCAACCAACATCAACAATTCGCGGTTCATGTTATTACTCTCCTAAGTCTGTTTTGGGCTTGCGGCCCTTGAAATCAACCACAGGCGCGAGACGCACCTCTCTTAATTCGTCTAACGTAAAGCCAAGTGCTTGGTGGGGCACTGGGGGACGTTTTTTACTGACCCGTGCGCCTGGCTTTGGCTCAGGTGCATCAGACCAAACAATTTGCCAGCTCTCGCCGATCTCTGCTTTTTCCAAGGTACCTCGAAACTTTTTTCGAGTGGCATTGACCAAACCTGCTGCAGCCTCTCCCATGGGGGCTTTCAGCGTGATGTCAATGAGTTCACCTTCAAAACGCGCTAAGTCGCGTTCGTTCTTCAACGGACGATCAATACCAGGCGATGACACTTCGAGGCGACGATATTCAGCACCATCAACTTCCAAAGCAAACATCAACTGACGATTGACCTTTTCACAGTCCTCGACTGTGACGAAAGGTATTTCAAATCGATCAACACCTTCTTGCCAGGGGTTGTCGATGGTGATGCGCAACAATCCACCGGCAGAGCGTTCAATCTCTACCAGTTCATAGCCTAAGCCGGCCACGGTTTCTTCAACAATTTGCTGCAATGCCACGCGAATCAGGTCTTTTCTAATGTGTCAATCGATGTGTTTTAAGCCAAATTAACGAGGGGTAATAACCCTGCTCATTAATCGATCGACCAAAAAAAACGGGCGGTGAAAACCCGCCCGTTTGGTCGTGAAGCACGCATTCTAATCTATAAATCCTTGATTTGGAACGGATTTGTTTGATAAAAGCACTAATTAAGCCAGGGCTTGATTGAGCTTGGGCACCGCGGAAAGCAGTGTTTTTGTGTAGGAATCTTGCGGATCGTTCAAAATTTGAGAAGCTTCGCCCATTTCAACGATTTCTCCAGCATGCATGACGGCTACTTTGTCAGCCAAATAAGCCACCACCCCAATGTTGTGCGTCACGAAAAGGTAGCTGACTCCCAAGGAATCTTGCAATTCACGCAACAAATTCAAAATTTGGGCCTGAACCGACACATCCAGCGCTGAGGTTGGCTCATCACAAACAATTAGGCTAGGCTTGACAGCCAAGGCACGGGCAATGGCAATTCGCTGACGTTGGCCACCCGAAAACTCATGGGGGTAACGGTCCAATGCCTCAGCCCTCAGACCCACCTGCTGCATGAGCATGCTCAGGTCGTCTCGTCGTTGCTCAGTTGACCATTCTGGGTGAAGGCTCTTCATCCCCTCCTCCAAAATTTCCAGAACCCTCATGCGCGGGTTCAAGGAGCCAAAGGGGTTTTGAAAAATAATCTGAAGCTGGCGGCGTGATGCTTGAAGAGCTTCACCTTTTAGGGTGAACAAGTCTTTGCCGTTGAGAAAAGCTTGACCGCCAATTTGGGTTTGAGGGGTCAGAAGTTGAAGCAATGCCTTGCCAATGGTGGTTTTACCGCATCCCGATTCACCCACCAAGGCCAAGGTCTGCCCTTTTTGAATTTCGAAACTCACCTTGTTAACTGCCTGGAAAGTTTTCTTCCCCCCAAACACGCCGCCGCCAATGACATAAGTAACAGACAAATCTTTGACAGAAAGCAAAGTTGAATGATCTGTTGACAAGGCGCCGGCACGATCTAAAAGAGGCGGCAAACTCAGCGACTGGAGACTGGCATCGTTCAGACGAACGCAGCGCACGTGGTGCACTTCAGTTAGGGGCGTCATGCCCAGAGATTTTTCGGTGCAGGCATCTGCTTGATAAGGGCAGCGCGGCGCAAATCGACAGCCTTTGAAGTCTTGCGTAAGAGGTGGCACAGTACCCTGAATGGCCGCCAATTGTCGACCCCGCAAATCTTCACCCGGCAAGGCTTGCAACAAGAGCTTGGCATAGGGGTGTGAGGGCCTGACAAAGAAGTCTGCGGCCGAAGCCACCTCCACAATTTGACCCGCATACATCAAGGCGACTTGATCGGCCATGCCACTCACCACCGCCAAATCGTGGGTGATCAACAACATGGCCATACCGCGTTCTTTTTGTAGGCTTTTGAGCAAGTCCAAAATTTGCGCTTGAATGGTCACATCCAATGCGGTGGTGGGCTCATCGGCAATCAGCAAATCGGGCTCGGCTGCCAAAGCAATGGCAATCATGACCCTCTGCAACTGACCCCCAGACATTTCAAAGGGATAGCTACTCATGCGGCGCTCAGGCTCTGGCAAGCCAACTTTGATGAGCCACTCCACAGCCCGAGCATGGGCTTGTTTACCTCTCAAGGGGGTGTGCTGAAAAATGACCTCTAAGATTTGATCACCCACCGTCATCACAGGATTCAAACTGCTTGATGGTTCTTGGAAAATAATTGAAATTCGACGACCCCGAATGCTGCGCATTTGGTTTTCACTGAGCTGAAAAACATCGACATCGCTCAGCTGAACCTGCCCGCTTTGTATTAGGGCATTGTCTGGTAGCAAGCGAAGCAATGACAAAGCCGTCATCGATTTGCCGCAGCCGGACTCTCCCACCAGTGCAAAGGTCTGCCCCTTGTTCAAAGTGATGTTGAGTGCATCGACCGCACGGGCCATACCCACCTCAGTTTGCAGGTCAACCACTAAATTTTTAACATTCAATTGTTGGCTCATGCTGCCACCCCTTCGGTGCTAACTTTTGAATTGGCAGCCACAGGACTGACACTTCGCAATCGGGTTCGTGGATCAAAAGCATCGCGCACCGCATCAGCCAACATGTTGGCACTGAGCACAATGAGAAACATAAATCCGAAAGCAGTGGCCAGTGACCACCAAACCAAAGGTGTAGCCGCCAACTCAGCCCGCGCCGTGTTAATCATCACGCCAAAACTGGCTGTTTTAGGATCAACACCCACACCCACATAGGACAACACCGCTTCGGCCAATACAAAGCTTGAGAACTGCATCACCGTATTGATCAAAACCAAGTGCATTAAGTTGGGCACGATGTGACGCCACAACACGCGCGGCGTAGAAACACCAAAGGCACGTGCAGATTGAATGTACTCAAGCTCGCGCAACTTCAAAGTTTCACCACGCACCAAGCGACACAAACCTGTAAATGACGTGATGCCCAAAATGAGACAAAGAAAAAACAACCTTGCATCGGCGCGCTCTAAAGCAGTCTCAAACACACCCTGGTTTTTATCAATGAAGACTTGCAACAACAAAACAGAAGCTGCGATCAAGAGCACATCAGGAATGGATGCCAAAAGGGTGTAAATGTATTGAATAACCTCATCAACCCAACCTCGCAAATAGCCAGCGGTAACACCCAATAGCAACGCAAGGGGCAAAACCACCAAGGTGGTAAGGCCGCCAATGACAAGCGCCGTGCGAACGCTTTTCAGTGCAAAAACCAGCACAGAATTACCAGTTCGATCGGTGCCAAAAACGTGATATCCCTGAGACAGCACAATGACCCACGAGATGGTCAAGACCATGACTGCAAAAGTGATGGCCATTGAACGCCACGGCCACTCGGTTTGACCTGATTTAAAGCGCGTCCACACCACTGAGAAAGATTGTCCCGTGCTTGCTACAGCCCAAAGCAAGCCCGCCAAAAGGCTGACACCCACGATGATGAAACTCAGGCCAATAGAAGACCAAGTTTTGCCAGTTACATCAGCAGCAAGCTCGCTTGCAGGATCTGATAAGTGTTTGCCCCCAAAGCGCAGTCTGGGGTAGTCGCGAACTGAAACGCCATCGCGCTCAAACGTTTCTTTTCTGAAAGCAACAGCAGACAAAGGCTCTGAATAACTTCGCTCACGTGCCGTGGCCAAAGGCTGGAGCACTTTGTCTAAAACAGAATTGGCTTCAGACGAATATTGAACGGCTTGGCCAGCCGCGGCAGGCAACGCTTCCCGGTAGTGAATTGAATCAGTGAGGGCCACCACCAAAAAGAAGCCCAACACCATGCTGCTGACCATGGCCACAGGCCGTTTCATGGCCAAGCGCCAGTTGGCTCTGAGGTTGCGATCTGAACGCACATGCCACATGTACCAAAGTACAAACAGCAAAATAGCGTAGACAAATAAGTCGGTTAATAAAAATACGGGTTGCATGATGTACTTACTGCAAACGAATGCGTGGATCAGCCAAGGTGTAGCTGATGTCAGTCAAGATCAAACCAAGGATGTACAAAAAGGAACCAATGAACACCATGGCACGAACAATGGCAAAGTCTTGCCCTGAAATGGCTTCAATCAAGTAGCTACCCAAACCTGGAATGGCAAAGAACGATTCAGTAATGAGGCTGCCCATAAACAACAATGGGATGACAGCCACAGAAGCGCTCAAAATAGGAATGAGCGCATTGCGCAGTACATGGCCAAGCAGCACTCGCGATTCAGACAAGCCCTTTGAGCGAGCGGTGCGCACATAGTCCTTGCCAATTTCTTCCATGAACAAGGTTCGATTGAAACGCACCTCGCCGCCTAAGCGCGCCAAGATACCAACAGCGATGGGCAGCACTAAAAAGCGCCACGCATCTAGCCCAGGTGCGAAGCCAGAAACCGGCATGAGTTGCATCACGCGAGAGAACATGAACTGCCCAATCACAATGAAAAAGAGTGAGGAGATCGACATGAACACCACACACAGCACTGTGCCCCAAAAGTCTAAGTAGGTGCCCCGGAAAAATGCTAGGCCCAAAGCCAGAACCACAGAAATGCCCAAGCCCACCACAAAAGTAGGTAATGCCAATGCAACAGAGGGGCCTGCGCGTCGAACAATTTCAGATGCAATGTCGCGGCCGCTGTCGGCTCTTCCAAAGTCAAATGCAAACATGCGTAAAGAGCTGTCTAAAAACAAAGTATTTGTCAGTTTCGAAACGCCTTGCTCTTTTTCATTGAAAAACAAAGGTCGGTCATAGCCACGCTCGGCTTTCCATTTCTCAATGGCATCAGGTGTGACACGCTTGCCACCTAATTGCATGCGAGCCATGTCGTCTGGCGTGTTGACCTTGAAAAACAACACAAAGGTGAGCAAATTAATGCCTATCAATATGGCAAAGCCATAGGCCAATTTGCGAGTTAAAAATTTGAGCATCACAGCCCCCTTTGAGATTGTGCGGCGCCTTGAACAGCTCGCTGTGATTGACGCCTACGCCATGCTTGCCATGCTGGCCACGCTACGGCCAAGAGCAACAGAGGCAGTACGGCAAGAGGCCACCAAATAGCCTGATTCCACTCTTTGATTTTGCTGGTGCGAAGTTGGGTGTCAATTCGCAAATAAGGCAAGTTATCGCGAATGATGTTGGAAGGCTTGCCGTTGCTTACCCATTGGTGGTATGCGCCACCAAACTCTTCAGACCAACCATACAGCATAGGCAATTCTTCTTGTGTGATCTCAATCATTTTGCCAATCATGGCGGCACGATTGGGGGTGTCGTCCAAATCTTTCATGCGGTCAAACAGCTGATCAAATTCTGCGTTGGCATAGTTACTTGAATTCTCACCATCAAACTTGGCCTTTGAATTGGGGCCGTAAAGCAAGAACAAAAAGTTTTCGGGATCGGGATAGTCCGCCATCCAACCCCAGAAAAAGAATTGGGCAGAGCCCTTTCTCATCTTGTCCTGAAAGCGGTTGTAGTCGGTGTTGCGAATTTCAATTTGAACATTGAGTTTGGCAAACTGCTTAGACACCCAGTCAAGCCTGGCCTTGTAGCCCGGGCCAACGCCTTGTGTATCGTAATTCAAGGTAAGTGGCTGACCCGTTTTGGCATCACGGCCATTGGGGTACCCAGCTTCAGTGAGTAATTTTTTAGCAACTTCAATTGATTTACGCTTGTATTTGCCATCAGGCAATTTGTCGTAAATGACAGGGTTAGGTTGCGACAAATTGTTGCCAAACAAACCAGGCACCACCACGCTGTGGTTTACTTGTGCACGGTCGTCTTCAAAAATAGACACATACTCTTCGAAGTCAAACGCAATGGCCAAAGCTTGACGAAGTTTTTTATTCCTAATTTTATCTTCTGGCGTTTTACCAAGGCCCACCACAGGGTCTAACCAGTTAAATCCAAAGTGCCAAAAGCCAACTTGGATGGTGCTGGGCAATTGTATTTTTCGCTCAATCAATTCCTTGGATCGACCTGTGCCATCTTGAATCGACACTTGGTAGCCGATACCTGGCTCACCACGCTCAAGTTGCGGAATGTCGTAATAGCCTTGAATGAATTTGGTGGCCACTGAGGTGGCTTCCTTTTCTATCACTGAAACCACTTTGTCGACAAAAGGTGTTTTCTTGCCGCAGTCGTTTAAAAAGCCCTTTTCTTTGTCGCCAGTTTCACCCTCGCAAGGGTAAGGAACGCCTCTGTAGTTTGGGTTGCGAACCAATTCCATGCGTGCATTGGGGATGTATTCAGTCAACATATAAGGGCCGGTGCCCACGGGCCATGTATCTGGATTGAGATTGCGACGCGACATGCCATCTTGGGCATAAAACGCATCGACCTCCCATGGAATGGGCGCAAAGAAAGTCATGGCCAACCAATATTTAAATTGAGGGTACTTGCCCACCACACGAATTCTTAAAGTATGCGCGTCGACCACTTCAACACCCGACAGTGGGTGCTCTCTAAAGTCCAGCCAAGGCAAATGACCCAAGGGGCCTACTTCTCGAGCAGACTTACCTTGCTTGAGTTTTTCATTGAAGGTTTTAATTTGTTTGCCGTAGTCAGCTAGGCCCACAATTTTTTCTGACAAAAATCCAAAAGATGGTGATTTGATGCGGGGTGTGGCCAATCGCTTGATGGCGTAGGCATAGTCTTCTGCCAACAACTCGCGAGTGCCCATGTGTTCAAAGTCGTAGGGGCGGCGTTTACCTTCAATTTCAGAATCTTTGAGCGTCAAATAACGGTGCTTGCCTTCCGAGGTTTTGGCAAAGGCAGGATGCGGTTGATACATGATGCCCGGCTGTATTTTGAGTTCGAACACGCTCTCGGCAATTTGATCAGCTGAAGTTTGAACTGGGAGTTCTCGTCCTTCTTTGCTGACGAACTTAACCGCTGGAAGCTCTGTCAAGGTTCGCGGCTCTAACTCATAAGGGCGCTTCAAATAATGGTATTTGAGGGGCGGCTCATAAACCGCATAAGTCCAGGGCGTCTCGTTGTTGCTGTATGAAGACGTGGAGTCGAGGTACTTGGGGGATTCTTGATAGGAGGTTAAAAGGACATTTTCAGCCAACAAGGCTTTGGGTACGGGTTCGTTGGAAACGCCGTTGCAGCCTGAAATCAAAGTGGCCAACAAAATGCAGACCAAAATTTTGCAAAAATGACTTTTATAGAAGTTCAATGTTCAACCCTTTTCAACAATTGCTTATTGTGCCTAGATTTAGGGGCATCTCATGTCAAAATGCAAACCAACTCAACATGACAAAACCTAAAATGAGCTTTTTAACCGGTAAAAAAATACTGATCACAGGCGTTCTGTCCAACAGGTCAATCGCTTATGGCATCGCTAAATCGTGTCATGAACAAGGCGCTGAATTGGCATTCAGCTATGTGGGTGATCGATTCAAAGACCGCATCACTGAATTTTCTGCAGACTTCAATTCAAAACTCATTTTCGATTGTGATGTTGGCAATGACGACCAAATCAACAAGTTATTTCAAGACTTGTCGCTGCATTGGCCGCAGTTTGATGGTTTTGTGCACAGCATTGGATATGCACCCAAAGAGGCCATTGCTGGCGACTTCATTGAAGGTTTGAGTCGTGAGGGTTTTAAGATTGCACATGACATCAGTGCCTACAGTTTTCCAGCTATGGCCAAAGCAGCTCTCCCCTACTTGAGAGAAGATGCCGCACTCTTAACCCTGACCTACTTGGGTGGCGTGAAAGTTGTACCCAACTACAACACAATGGGCTTGGCAAAAGCCTCACTTGAAGCCTCTGTCAGATACTTGGCCAATTCTTTAGGACCCAAAAAAATCAGGGTCAATGGCATCAGTGCCGGGCCCATTAAAACCCTAGCGGCCTCTGGCATCAAAGATTTTGGAAAAATTTTGAGCGCTGTTGCCGCAACATCGCCAATTCGAAGGAATGTCACCATCGAGGATGTTGGAAATACGGCCGCATTTTTGATGAGTCCACTTTCTGCAGGCATTTCAGCTGAAATTATTTATGTTGACGGTGGTTTTAGCCATGTCGTTGGCGGCATTGAGTAGTCAATCAAGGCGCCTCAATATTTTTTCTTTTTCCCGTGATTTTCACTTTACAAAGTAATGAACAAAGAGAAAAGAATGTCGCAAAAAAACAACAAAGTATGGGTTGATAAACTCAAATAGAGGCTGTGTCTAAGCGGCAACACAATCAGCAAAATAACGCTTGATTCCGTCCGCACCAATCTCTTCCACCAAACCATGGATGTCGGTTTCAAAACCTGGGCATTGCAAGTTAAATTCGCGCGAGAACTTCAGGTAGTCCACAATTTTCTTATTGAACACCTCGCCTGGAACCAACAAAGGAATGCCGGGCGGATACGGCGTGACCAAACCCACAGTAATGCGGCCTTCCAACTCATCGATTGACACACGTTCAGTTTTGCGGCGGGCAATTTGGGCATAGGCATCAGCAGGCGTCATGGCCGGTGACAAGTCTGACAAATACATTTCAGTGGTCAAACGAGCCACGTCATATTTGGCATACAAAGTGTGAATGTGCTGGCACAAATCACGCAACCCCATGCGCTCGTACTTGGGTTGCTTTTGGCAGAACTTGGGCATGATGCGCCACATGGGCTGATTGCGGTCGTAGTCATCTTTGAACTGCTGCAAGGCTGTTAACAAAGAGTTCCACCGGCCTTTTGTAATGCCAATGGTAAACATGATAAAGAAACTGTAGAGGCCCGTTTTTTCAACCACCACACCGTGTTCTGTTAGGAACTTGGTCAGTACCGAAGCAGGTATGCCTGTCTTGTCAAACTTTCCGTCTAAGTTCAACCCGGGCGTCACGATGGTTGCTTTGATGGGGTCGAGCATGTTGAAGCCGTCGGCCATTTGACCAAAGCCATGCCACTTGCTGCCTTTTTTGCGAGAGTCGCTGCGAAGAACCCAGTCCTCTGCTCGGCCAATACCCTCGTCGACCAAGTTCTCGGGCCCCCAAACTTTGAACCACCAGTCTTTGCCATACTCATCGTCTACTTTGCGCATAGCACGGCGGAAATCTAAAGCCTCTGCAATGCTCTCCTCGACCAAAGCAGTACCGCCAGGTGGCTCCATCATGGCAGCGGCCACGTCGCAGCTGGCAATGATGCTGTATTGAGGGCTGGTGCTGGTATGCATCAGGTAGGCTTCATTGAACAAGTGCCTGTCTAACTTGGTATTTTGCGAGTCTTGAATGAGCACGTGGCTGGCCTGACTGATACCCGCCAACAATTTGTGAATGGACTGAGTGGCGTACACCACAGAATTCTTAGGTCGTGCCCGCTTCTTGCCCATGGCATGGTAAGTGCCATAGAAGGGGTGGAAGGCAGCGTGTGGTAGCCAAGCTTCATCGAAGTGCAAATTCTCTACATAACCATCAAGCATGCCCTTGATGGTTTCGGTGTTGTACAACACACCGTCGTAGGTAGACTGCGTGAGAGTCATCACGCGCGGCTTCACCTTCTTGGCATCCACCCCTTTGAGCAAAGGGTTGGCTTTGATCTTGGCCTGAATATTGGCAACCTCAAACTCGCTTTGAGGAATAGGACCAATGATGCCGTAATGGTTGCGCGTGGGTTTCAAGAAAACAGGAATAGCGCCTGTCATGATGATGGCGTGCAAAATTGATTTGTGACAGTTGCGATCGACCACCACCACATCGCCTGGCGCCACGGTGTGATGCCACACCATTTTGTTGGAGGTACTGGTGCCATTGGTCACGAAAAAGCAATGGTCAGCGTTGAAAATGCGAGCTGCGTTGCGCTCGCTCTCCCCTATTGCGCCATTGTGATCTAGCAACTGACCCAACTCTTCGACAGCATTGCAGACGTCGGCACGGAGCATGTTTTCGCCATAAAACTGGTGGTACATCTGACCCACTGGGCTTTTCAAAAAGGCAACGCCCCCAGAGTGGCCTGGGCAGTGCCATGAATAAGAGCCGTCTTCCGCATAGTCCAACAATGCTTTGAAAAAGGGGGGTTGCACACCTTCCAAATAACTCTTGGCTTCTCGAATGATGTGGCGCGACACAAACTCAGGTGTGTCTTCAAACATGTGAATGAAACCATGCAATTCACGCAGAATGTCGTTTGGAATGTGGCGTGATGTTTTGGTCTCGCCATAAATATAAATAGGCACATCGGCGTTTTTGCGGCGAACTTCCTCAATGAAGGCACGCAAGCTCAAAACAGCAGGGTCTAGATCGGGGCCTGGTGTGAACTCTTCATCGTCAATTGACAAGATGAACGCACTGGCACGCGATTGCTGTTGTGCAAATTGAGAAAGATCGCCATAACTGGTAGCCCCCAACACTTCGAATCCTTCGGTTTCGATGGCTTGCGCCAGGGCGCGGATTCCCAAACCTGATGTGTTTTCAGAGCGGTAATCTTCGTCAATGATGACAATGGGGAAACGAAATTTCATGGGCCAACCTTGGGGCAAAGAAGAATAAGTGCAAGCGCAAAGTGTAATGAATTTTCATGACATTCACGCGACCCACGGCCAAGTTTATGGAGATCAAATGTTATACTGCCCGACTCGGAGCGGTGGATGAGTGGTTTAAGTCGCACGCCTGGAAAGCGTGTGTGGGTTTATCCCCACCGCGGGTTCGAATCCCGCCTGCTCCGCCAAATGGTTTGTCCAACCCATCCACTGGGTCTTTTTACAGACCACCTCCCCCACACCCTGTTTTAAAGTAACTGCTAATGAGTTGCAGTTGTTTGGCATTGGTTTCGCGCTTCCATGCCGGGCCGTGGCCGTAATCTGCTAGCACGTGGTATTCCACTGGCTGACCAGAATTTTTCGCTTTTTCGACAAACAAATCTGATTGATTCAAAGGCACAGTCTGATCGCGATCGCCGTGATAGACCATCATTGGAATCTTGATTTTGTCTGCCATGGACAGGGGGCTTAATCCTCTCATGGTCGATTCTTGTGCATCTCTGAAATACGGATTTGTAAATAAACGATTGCCAATGCGGTCGATGTCTGAAACACCTGCGCCAGAAATTGAACACTTGTAAAGATCGTTAGGACGCACCGCCGCCGCAAACGAGGCATAACCGCCATAGGAAAAACCAAACATGGCTATTCGTTTTGGATCTGCCAACTTTTGAGTGACCAACCATTTGGCACCATCGTCTTTGTCATCTTGCATTTTTTGGCCCCATTCACCATCCCCGGCTAGCCAAAGTGTCTTACCCCAGCCCGCAGAACCGCGAAACTGAGGTTGAAGCACGACCATGCAACGCGACACCATAAGTGGCACCCAGCTCGACTGGTCATATCCCATGTTGTCACGAGACCAAGGACCACCATGCGGATGAATAACTGTGGCGTAGGGCCCAGGTCCACACAATTGAGGATTGGGCTGGGTTAAAAAGGCAGGTATGTTGAGGCCATCTCTAGATTTGTAATACACAAACTTGGCTTGACCCAAAGCCCTGCGATCTGTTTGGGGATAAGCCTTTGACAACAAAGAAAACTTTTGACCACGCAATAAATAGACCTCCGTGGGATAGGCTAAACCATCCACCTGAATAAGGTAAGTGGGCTCTGGCGATTTGTTGTAGCCCAAGATGCGGATGGTGGCACCATCGAACATAGACACGTTGGCTTTTTTGTCTGAGCCAACAGCTCGCAGCTCAACACTTGTTTTCTTGAGGCCAATAGCCTGTGCAACGCCATTGATGACAGATTCATATTGTCCATTGAGCCAATGAACATCGCGTCCATAGGGGCCAGCATAAATAAATCCAGGCAGCTCATTGTCTTCCGTTTCCTGGTCAAGGGTGCCCCAAATGAGTTCGGCATCAAAAAATTGATGTTCAAACAAAGTACTCAGTACTTTTCGGTTTCCAATGTCGTATTCCAACAAAGCATTGAATTCTTTGCCAACATTAGATTTGATAACCGCTTTACCGGTTTTTGAAGATGCCCAAACGATGTCAACCACTTCACGGTCTTTGACATACTGTCTGAAATGTTCTTCCCACGCGCCAGAAGATGAATTTCTAAAATCGAGTGCAACAAAAATGCCTTTGCCATCTGAACCACTTCGGCGTTTGGCCATGGGTACTCCCAAGCGATCTACATAGATACCAACATCTCTGTCGGCAATTAACATGACTCGGTTGATGACACCTGAACGGAGGTTGTATTTGTAAATATCATTTTCTAAACCACCGCCTTGCATGATTACATGATCGGGGTCGCTTGGCATGGTGCTCAAAACAGTTGGGCGTCCGAATTTGGCAGCCATATCGCCGGCACTTGAACCCGGCGTAGCTTGCTGAACTCTGGGCTCGCGCCATTCCTTGCCTTCTAGATCGGTGAACAAGGATTTGGTAATGAATGTTTTGGTGAGTTCACCCATGCGTGAATCGAAAGGCTGGGTGAGGTCAACAGACAAAACATCATTTTTTATAAATACGGCAGACCTAATCTGCATGTTGTTAGCGCCAATGACAGTTGGCGGCTTAGCCAAATTGTCAAGCTTCCAAACCAATATGTTTCTAACATCGCCCTGACTTTCAATGGCTAACAAATGTTTGCCATCGGGTGACATGCGAAAGCCAGACATTTTGGGAAACTGAGCCAACACAGCTTCTGTGGGCACTTGAATATTGGCAATAGCTGTGTTTTGGGCTGTTGCTGACAAGCAAGCAGTGGCGATACAGGTTGCAACGACAAATTTGGGAAACATAGCAAACAACATATTTTCCTTAAAAAAAAACCTCTGCAGTTAGAAACCGCAGAGGCATTAGAGACAATAAAAATTAGAAAGATTTATTGAGGTTCACAAACAAGGTACGACCGATGAAATCATAGCCACTGTACAACAGCGCATTACCAATTCGGTTGTAACTACCAGAGGAAACCATAGGCGGCTTGACATCAGTCAAATTTCTAATACCCACAACCAAGTCCCATTTTTGCACAGGGTTTTTGTATTTCACAGAAACATTGTGTGTGAAGTAATCAGGCGTGTGGAATTTGTATCCACTCGTTGCTGGATCCAAGCCAAAATACGTGTATGAGTCAGATGATCCAACCCAGTTCAAGCCATAAAAATAGGTCCAATCTTTAGATGTGTAATTTACATCCAAATTCGCTGTCCAATTTGGATTGGTCAACATACCGTTGTAATCAACTAAAGGATCCGTTTCAAACAACTTGTTAGATTGATTGTCGTACCTTGTGGCATTCATGTTCACGCGCAACTTGCCATCACTTACGTTGGTTGCATAGCGTGCAGTAAAGTCATAACCCTTAACCATGTCGGTTGCCAAGTTAATGTAGCTGTCACTAACTGTCAACGCATTAGAACCAGGTGTACGCGTTACCAATCTGCAAAAACCACCTGCACTTCGGAAGCCGGGATTGTCATAGCATCGCGCAAGAATTGAAGAGGAACCAACACGCGACACGCCATCTTTAACAGTAATTGCAAATCTATCCATTGCCAAAGAAAGATCGCCCATTCCAGAAGGCAACTCAGGTTGAAAGATCACACCGACCGTTAAGTTTTTAGAAGTTTCAGCCTTTAAACCCGCAGCTGCACCACCACTGTTAACGACAGTAATAGAGCCTTTGTTATCGTAGCCGGCTGGTAAACCTTCGCTTTGACAATTGGTAGACCTAATAGATCCAGCTTTTCCGGCAGAATCCCATGCGTTACATGGGTCGTTGGTACCGCCCGTGAAGCCAGTTGTTGCGCCCATAAACTGTTCATACAACGCTGGTGCACGGTATGAAGTGCCTGACGTAGCACGGACTGAAAGTGATTTCTCAATGGACCACAATGCGCCTAATTTGTAGGTAGAAGCGCTTCCGTAAGAACGATAATCAGCCCAGCGAGTAGAGCCATTCAATATCAACTCTCTAGCACCAGGGACATTCTTTAACAATGGCACTTCTACTTCAGCAAAAACATCTTTAGCGCTGTCACTGCCACGTGTCGCAGCAGAACTGGTAAAACCATACAAATTATTAGTCTGAGACTCTATAGAGGGTGTATCGTCAATTGAATTATTGCGAACTTCAACACCAAATGCTGCTCTGACCTTACCAGCAGGAACACTAAATAATGTGCCTGTGGCTGTAGCAGTTACAACATCTTCTTTGAATTTCGTCATACCGGTGACGGGTTGGAAAACATACTTGGCCCAATCTGCTGGCAGTTGGCCGCCAATAACTGCTGGTGATAATGCAGGTGCTGCCACACATCCTCCTGTGGCATCCCTACAAACGAATCCTGTACCAGAAGCAACAACATCCAAACTTTTGGCCATTCTGTCTGTTAAGAAATTCTCAGACATGTAGGTTCCCTTGCTTTCGGACCTAACAGCAACGACATCGTAATCCCAACCAGATTTACCAATTGCACCACGTAACCCAACAACTGCACGGCTGAAGTCGACTGTTTGCTCGTTGTTGTAATTACCAAAACCAATGAAACCCCTTGCAGCAACGTACTGACCATTAGAGATCACAGTTGGAAAAGCAAAAAGCGAGTTACGCAAATTTGCAGGAAGTAAAGGACTCCCGTACATGTAATCAAGTGAGAGTTGCCGATAGCCTACTTGCGAAGATTCTCGCCTGTTCATCAAAAACTCATAATACAACTGAGCATCACCCAAGACATCTAAGTCAACAGCACCTTGGCCGAAAAAGTTGTTATTTACTACGGGAGATATCAATGAACTGTTCAACATTCTTGGCTCAAATGTTGTGCGGTTATTGACATTATTGGCTGTATTTGTACCAGTTAAGCCTTCGTAACCCGGCAAACCAGTTGTAACGGCAGCATTCGGACGCCACCTGTTAAAAGTGGGACCAAAAGCACCAGCAGCAGCCACGCCAGCAATTGAAGCAGTGCCCAATGTGTTAACAGTTACACCATTTGAACCGGTAGAAGTAATTGGATAACATTTAATTTTTCCAGTAGCTGGATCGATGTAGTCTGCATTTCCCCAATCACCCATGACGCCATCAACGAGTTTGCGGCGGTAATCTGTGTTGCAAGATGTCCAGTCACGATCACCCAAAGTCAAGTCAGTCCGCTTTGTATGATTGAAAGAACCTGAAAATCTGGTTTTGTCACTTACAAAGCCACCGGCCAATGAAAAGTTTGTTGTGTTACCACCGCCATGCTCTGTTCCTGTCTGATTCAAACTAGCGGAAACACCAGTCAGATTAGTTTTGGTAATGATGTTGACAACACCTGCAACAGCGTCAGATCCATAAATTGAAGATGCACCGTCTTTGAGAACTTCGATGCGATCAATGATGCTTGAAGGCAATGTGTTCAAGTCCGCTGCACCAACAGCGCCACGTGTACCGGAAGGTGCCATACGGCGACCATTCAACAAAATCAATGACCGAGTTGGACCAAAACCTCTCAAACCAAGCGTATTTGCACCAGGGCCGCCTTCAGTGACGTAACCACCATAAGCATTGTTAATTTGGCTTTGTCCGCCAGTCACAGCTGTTCCCTGCAACACTTCGGTCGTCGATGAGAAACCAGCAAGAACTGAGTCTTCGTTGCGAATAATCTGAACAGGCGCAGCAGTGGAGTAATTGTCACGCTTAATACGTGAACCAGAAACCACCACTTCTTGATCAGCAGATTGACTGAATGCCATTGGTGCAGTCAATGCTGTAATGACTGCCAACGCGATGGGTGACAATCGTACGTTACGAATCCTGGATGCCATTTAAAACTCCTTGAGGCCTTAAGCTAAGCATGTGTTTAAATCTTAATTTTTTAACAATATAAATATTGCCCATTCATTATTCACATCCGTGTCACATTCAACAACTGGTTGAAATACTTAAAGATAGCTTTCGGATATCAAAAAGAATGACTAGGTAGTATTTTTCTTAAAAAAACTAAATCAAATTAAAGTAACTTAGATTCAAAAATTGTTGTAAAAAAACATCTATTTAAATACCTATAGCAAATTTACGAATGAATATTTACAAAAACCCCTTGTTCCAAATTCCTGGCTACAGGCGCATGTGGTTTTCCATCTTGTTCAGTAATTTAGGTGGGCAAATCACCCTTCTGGCGCTGCCTCTTACCGCCGTGTTTTTACTTGACGCCACTCCCACCCAAATGGGCCTACTTACAGCCATGGAAATTGCGCCATTTGCGCTGCTGTCATTGCCTGGCGGTGTTTTGCTTGATCGAATGCAAAAGTTGCCGGTCTACATTGCTGGCGAATTTGTGATGGGTCTATCTTTGCTCTTCATCCCAATTGCCTGGGCTCTCAATTTCCTCACCATGGAATTGATGTATCTCGTGTGCTTTGCCATCGGAGCCGTTTACACCATTGCTGGTTCGGCCGCACAACTGGTGCTCACACAGCTGGTGGGGCGAGACAAATTGGTGGAAGCCTATTCACAAAATGCCATAGCGGGTTCTATGGCTGAAGTGATGGGGCCGGGTTTAGCAGGTATTTTGATCAAAGTATTTGGCGCGCCACTGGCACTGGTCATGGACGCCATTCTGCTCATTGGTTCAGTCGTGATGCTGAAAGGCATTCGAATCCATGAGCAAGTCCCCCCAAGATCAACATGGAAGGATCGATCGTTTAAGGCAGAACTGATGAAAGGTCTACATTTCGTTCGCTCTCACAACATGCTGATCGAAATGGCAGTCATTGTGGGCGCATGGCAATTTTTTGCGCAAATGGCACTTTCAGTTCAAATCATTTTTGCTGTTAAAGATCTCGGTTTGGATGAATCCTTGGTGGCCCTGAGTTTTGTCGCAATGGGTTTGGGCTCGGTGTTGGGCGGCATGGCTGGGCCACCCATCTCAAAAAGGCTGGGTTTAGGTCCTGCTCTCATTCTTGGTATTTGCATCACGTCTGTCGGTTGGTTAAGTCTCCTCTTG
>CANNNB010000001.1 GCA_947505995.1 Comamonadaceae bacterium | reverse complement strand
TTGCTTCAATCAATGATTCGACACTGTGGTGGAGGTAAGCGGGATCGAACCGCTGACCTCTTGCATGCCATGCAAGCGCTCTCCCAGCTGAGCTATACCCCCTTTGTGAAGCCTTGGAAGGCAACCCTCGCAGGTGTCGAGAAATGGATTATAGACAGATTTTCAAGCGTTTTTCAAGCGCTCTAAAACTTTTTGCTTTTCACACAAAGCAAGCACCGCATCGAGTGAGGGCGTCTGTGCGGTGCCCATGACCAAAACCCGAACAGGCATGGCCAGTTGGGGCATTTTCAAAGCGTGAGCCGTTAAAACTTCTTTAATGACCAAAGCAATGGCGGCCTTTTCCCATTCACATGCAGACAGCTTCTCAACCAGCAGTTCCAATGCAGGCTTGATTGCATCGGTCACATGTTGGGCTTTTTCATCTGCTTTGGGCGAGACATCGCCATAAAAAACGGACACCCAATCGGCCAACACGCAAAGCGTGTCGCATCGGTCTTTGAACAAACCACAAATGGCAGGCAATCGGTCGTCTGAGGCGATGTCTCTTTGACTCAAAATAGCTTTAACCCACAAAGCCAACTGCGAGTCTTCTGAGGCCTTTAAGTGTTGCGCATTCACCCAGCGCAGTTTGGCGTCGTCAAACTGCGCTGCGCTGCGACCTAAATGGTCGAGGTCAAACCAGTCTAAAAACTGTTGGCGGCTGAAAATTTCGTCATCGCCATGACTCCATCCAAGTCGCGCCAAATAATTCACCATGGCGTCGGGCAAGTAGCCTTCATCGCGATACTGCGTCACAGGCTTGGCGCCATTGCGCTTGCTCAATTTCTCGCCTTGTTCATTGAGCACAGTAGGCAAGTGGGCATAGACCGGCACTTCTTTGCCCAAGGCTTTGAAAATATTAATTTGACGCGGTGTGTTGTTCACATGGTCATCACCCCGAATCACGTGCGTAATTTGCATGTCGATGTCATCAACCACCACGCAAAAGTTGTAGGTGGGCGTGCCATCTGGCCGTGCAATGACCAAGTCGTCAAGTTCTTGGTTGCTAATTTCAATGCGTCCCTTAACTTTGTCATCCCATGCCACCACGCCGTCCTGCGGATTTTTAAATCGCAAGACAGGCTTCACGCCTTCTGGAATGGACGGCAATGCTTTGCCTGGCTCGGGCCGCCACGTACCGTCATAACGCGGTTTTTCTTTGGCCGCCATTTGATTTTCGCGCAGGGCATCAAGCTCTTCAATGCTCATGTAGCATGGATAAACTTGGCCTGTGGTTTGAAGTTGGGCCAGTACTTCTTTGTAGCGGTCCATGCGCTGCATTTGGTAAAAAGGGCCTTCATCGGGGTTCATACCCAACCAAGCCATGCCTTCCAAAATCACATCGACCGAAGCTTGATTGGAGCGCTCTAAATCAGTGTCCTCAATGCGCAAAATAAAGATACCGCCTTGTGCCTTGGCAAAGGCCCAAGGGTACAAAGCCGATCGAATGTTGCCAAGGTGAATAAAGCCTGTGGGGGAAGGCGCAAAGCGCGTGCGAACTGGTTTTTGAATAGAAGACATTTCGAGATTGGAATTAGAGTGCCTGAAAGCCGCGCAAGAAGTCAGCTTTCAAGTCATCTAGGTACTCAAGGCCTACGGCCACACGGATTAGGCTTTGCTGAATGCCCGCCATTTGCCGCTGAGCTTCGGTAAGGCGGCCATGCGAGGTGCTGGCAGGGTGGGCCACGAGTGTTTTGACATCGCCTAAATTGGTGCACAAAGAGACAGTTCGCATGGCGTTCATGACTTTAAAAGCATTCTCGCGCCCCTGCTCAGGCGATTGCGCTTTCACCTCAAAAGAAAGCACAGCACCGCCCATGTTCGATTGTTGGGCCATGGCCAATGCGTGCTGTGGATGACTCTTCAAGCCAGGGTAAAAAACGCGAGCCACTTGGGGTTGCGCTTCTAACCACTGAGCCAAGGCCATGGTCTGCTCAGACTGGGCTTTCATGCGGATACCCAAGGTCTCCAAGCCTTTCAAAACCACCCAGGCATTGAAGGGCGACAAGGTCATGCCCGCACTTCTCATGACTGGGCCAAAGACATCATCAATCAATGCCTTGGAGCCGCACAATGCGCCAGCCATGACACGACCTTGACCATCTAAATATTTGGTGCCAGAGTGAACGATCAAATCGGCACCCATTGCCAGAGGCCGCTGCAAAATAGGCGTTGCAAAACAATTGTCAACCACCAGCAAAGCATTGCAGGCATGCGCAATTTCGGCCAAGGCTTTGATGTCGCACACCTCGGTTAGAGGGTTGGTGGGCGTTTCAGCAAACAACAAACGGGTGTTGGGCTGCATAGCCGCTTGCCACTGGGCCACTTGGGTTTGAGATACAAAAGTAGTTTGCACACCAAACTTGGCAAATTCACCGCCAATCAATTTGATGGTAGAGCCAAACAATGAATGCGAGCAAATGACATGGTCACCACTTTTGAGCAAACCTAAGCACATGAGCAAAATGGCAGACATGCCGGTAGACGTGGCAATACAAGCCTCTGCACCTTCGAGGGCCGCCAAGCGCAATTCCAAACTGGCCAATGTCGGGTTGCCTAGGCGAGCGTAGGTATAGCCCTCTTCTTCACCCGCAAAACGCCTGGCCGCGGTTTCGGCGTCAGGCTGAACATAGCCGCTTGTAAGGTACAAGGCCTCAGAATTTTCACCATACTGGCTGCGATCAACGGCAGCTCTGAGCGCTAAAGTGTCGATGTGCAAGTTGTCGGGCAATGGGTGCTGGCTCATATCGATCTCAAGATTTTTTACACTGTATTTTTGGAGAGTGATCAAGATGCATTTGGCAGAGCCAAGCGCGAGCGGTCAGGGTCGGTCTCGGACTCGTCATCTTGGGCTGGTCGATTATCGTTCAAGCGCTCTATGTCTTCAGCAGATACATCACCGGTCACATAGATGCCGTCAAAGCAAGAGGCATCAAACCCTTGAAGCTTGGGGAAGCCTGGCAAGGCAGCGTTGGCAACTGCCAATTTCATGGCATCGACATCTTGGTAAATGAGTGCATCACAGTCGATGATTTGTCGAATTTCATCCACCGATCTGTTGTGCGCAACCAGTTCATCTTTAGTAGGCATGTCAATGCCATAGACGTTGGGATAACGCACTGGCGGCGCAGCACTGGCCATATAAACCTTGCGCGCGCCTGCTTCTCGCGCCATTTGCACAATTTCACGGCTTGTTGTGCCGCGCACAATGGAATCATCAACCAACAAGACATTGCGGCCTTTGAATTCACTGGCAATGACATTCAGTTTTTGTCGCACCGATTTTTTGCGAACAGCCTGCCCTGGCATGATGAAGGTTCTGCCGACATAGCGATTTTTGACGAACCCCTCGCGATACGGCAGGCCTAACAATTGCGCAAGTTGTGCAGCACTAGGCCGACTCGATTCTGGGATGGGAATGACCACATCAATGTCACTGGGTGGCACAGTAGAGATGACTCGCTTGGCCAACGTTTCGCCCAAGTTCAGACGTGCTTGGTAAACAGAAATACCATCCAATGTCGAATCGGGTCTGGCCAAGTAAACGTATTCAAAAATGCAAGGCGTCAGCTGCGGATGGTCTGCGCATTGTTGGCTAAAAAGCTGTGTCTGCATGTCAATGAACACCGCCTCGCCCGGCGCAACATTGCGCTCAAACTGATGCAAAGTTCCTTCAAGTGCAACAGACTCACTGGCCAACATGAAGGTGCCATCTTTGCCTTTGCCAATGCACAAGGGACGAATGCCAAATGGGTCTCTAAAGGCCAGCAACCCGTGGCCTGCAATGAGGGCGATGACCGCATAAGAACCCTTCACGCGGCGATGCACACCTTGAACGGCTTTAAAAACATCGGCTGGCGTTAAAGGCAAACCCCGTGTGGTTTTTTCCAATTCGTGCGCCAACACGTTGAGCAAAACCTCGGAGTCACTCTCGGTGTTGATATGACGGTGATCGGTCGAAAAAAGTTCTGCCTTCAAAGCTTTGGCATTGGTCAAGTTGCCGTTGTGCACCAACACCAGTCCAAAAGGTGCATTGACATAAAAAGGCTGTGCCTCTTCTTCACTGAATGCATTGCCTGCTGTGGGATAGCGCACTTGTCCCAAGCCACAGTTACCTGGCAAAGAACGCATGTTGCGAGTTCTAAAAACATCTTTCACCATGCCTTTGGCTTTGTGCATGTGAAATTTTCGGTCTTTCTGCGTGACGATACCTGCAGCATCTTGCCCGCGGTGTTGCAACAGCAACAACGCGTCATAGAGCAACTGATTCACAGGTGCGTTGCTTGCAACGCCAACAATTCCACACATACTTCAGTCCAGTCAGTCGGGCAAATAGGCCCCAAATTTTTCAGGCAGCATGGGGCGCAAGCCTTTCAGCAAGGTGGTCAGCATCGGGGCGCCTTTTGACTCGAGCCACCAATCACTTTCTTGCAAAGCGGTCATGTGCACCACAACGCTTAAAGCCAATAACAAAATCACGCCCCTAAACAAACCAAAGATGGCACCCAGAATTCGATCAACCGGGCGAAGTCCCACCACTGAAATGATTTTTTTCATGAGCGCAGAAACCAAACCTGCTGCAAAAACACTGGCAATGAAAACCAACACAAATGCTGCTGCATAGCGCAAGGTTTCGCCAGAGTTCTGCATTGGCAACATTTCTGCCACATCGGGAGCAAACCACTGCGCCAGCAAAAACGCAGCAATCCAACCCATGACAGAAAGAACCTCATAGACCAAGCCACGCCAAGCACCCAAAACCATTGAGGCTGCCAGCATTGCCAAAAGGATCCAGTCGGTTGAGGCCATGAATTCGCTCACCTTAAAGCTTTAACACCGATGCTTGCAAATTCAATTTGCGAATTTTTTCCGCTGTTTTGTCTGCTTCTTCTTTGCTTGGAAAGGGGCCTACTCGAACACGAATTCGTTTACCGTCTTTGGTTTCTACTTCTTGGGTATAGGTTTTAAACCCAGCGCTTTCAAGCTTGGCTCTTACCTCTTTGGCCTTGGCCAAATCGGCGAAAGCACCGACTTGAACGATCGATCGAACAGCTTCGCCCGCTTTGGGAGTGTCTTTCCCATCGAGCAAAGCCTTCACTTTGGCTGCATCTTTGGCTGCATCCTTGCCGCCCTCTTTGACGCCCTCTTTGACGTCAGGTTTTGATTCAAGCTTTGCCTCAGACTTGGCCTCTTGCTTAAGCTCAGGCTTGGTGTCCTTGGTGACCACTTCTTCGTGGGGGTCTAGCCCTGCAGAATTGGAGACGCCACTTTTAGTCTGAGCGCCAAATTCTGCGGTAGTAGGCAGTGGTTCTGCCACGGAGCCTTTGCCTGCAACGGGTTGGGCACTGGCAATTGTTGAGGTTAAGGGGGCGGCCTGATTCCGATCTGGAATCACAATAGGCGTGTCGATGGCCACTGGTCTAGGTTGGCTGTCAAACAGCAATGGCAAGCCAACCACGGCACCCAAGACCAACACCACCGAGCCCATGAGCCGATGACGCGCTCGCTTGCGAATAACCTCGACGCTTTCTGCGGGCGCATTGGACAGCGCATCGGCGCCACTAGGGACGGACGAAAGTCGTCCAGGAAGTCGAAGCTTGAAAAAAGCCATGCGGTGGAGCCTCAATTACTCAGGTGTTTGGCATGCAGCTTGGGAATGCCAGTCTGCAAAACGCCGCCCACCGTATAGAACGAACCAAAGACCAAGATTCTATCAGTGGGGCCTGCTGCTGTAATGGCAGATTCAAGGGCTTTTTGGGGCGAAATATGCTGGCTGGCTTTCACATCTTGGCGTGTGTTCATCTGACGCCATGCGTCTTCCAGTTGGGCGGCCTTACTCGCCCTTGGCAAGGGCAAATCAGTGAAATACCAGACATCCACCATGGGCAGAACTTTTTTCAGCATGCTTGCAAGGTCCTTGTCGGCCATTGCGCCAAAAACGGCATGGGTACATGGATAAAAACCCATGGCATCTAAATTGGCCGCCAATGCCGCCACAGAATGAGGGTTGTGCGCCACATCCAGCACCAAAACTGGTTCGCCCGGCACGATTTGAAACCGCCCGGTCAACTCCACCATGGCCAAGCCATTGCGAATGGCCTGTGCAGTTACAGGCAATTGGGGACGCATGATTTCCAAAGCTGCCAAAACGCCTGATGCATTCAGCAATTGATTTGCGCCTCTTAGCGCTGGGTAGGCCAATCCACTGTAGCGGCGGCCCCTGCCCGCCCATGACCACTGCAACTGGTCACCCGAAAAGTTGAAGTCTTGCCCCATCAGCCAGAGGTCTGCGCCTAGGTCCTTGGCGTGTTGAATGATTGAATTGGGGGGAACTGGATCGCTCAACACCACCGACTTGCTAGGGCGAATAATGCCAGCTTTTTCAAATCCAATGGTTTCACGGTCGTTACCTAAAAGTGCGGTGTGGTCCAGATCAATGCTGGTAATGACTGCGCAATCGGCGTCTATCAGGTTGACGGCGTCTAGGCGCCCACCCAAACCGACTTCCAAAATGACAACATCCAAGTCAGACTCCGCCATCATTTTCAAAATTGCCAGAGTGCTAAATTCAAAATAGGTCAGGGAGATTTCTCCCCGTGCTTGCTCAACTTGCTCAAAAGCGTTTGCAAACATGGCTGCTGGCGGCGACTCCCCTTGCAAGCGACAGCGTTCTTCAAACAGCACCAAATGAGGCGATGTGTAAACACCGGTTTTGTAGCCCGCCTGTAAATAAATGGCCTCCAACATGGCGCAGGTCGACCCTTTGCCATTGGTGCCAGCTACGGTGATCACGGGCACTTTCAAAACAAGTTGAAGATTTTGAGCCACTTGACGAACCCGGGAAAGGCCCATGTCAATGGCATGGGGATGCAAGTTCTCGCAATATGCAAGCCATTCAGTCAATGTTTTCATAAGGGTAAGATTGTCGCTGAGTCCAGCACCGTTAAATACAAATCATGAAATACACCGTCATTACTCTTTATGGTATAGCCAATTGCGATACCGTTAAAAAGGCACGAACGTGGCTAAATCATCAAGGCCTTGAGCATGCCTTCCATGACTTCAAGAAGCAAGGCCTGCCCGAAAAAAACCTCCATCACTGGCTGAAAGAGGCAGGGTGGGAGACAGTTTTAAACCGAAAAGGTAGCAGTTGGCGCAAACTCAGTGCAGCCGAGCAGTCAAGCGTAACCAGTGCTGCCTCGGCACTGCCCTTTCTTTTGGCCAATCCAAGCCTGGTCAAAAGACCCGTCATTGAGTGGCAATCAAAAGAAAGTGTTGTAATTACAGTGGGCTATCAACCAGATCAATGGCTCGTGCGTTAAGTCAGTACAAGGGCACTTGAAGCGGTCTGTTCAGGTATCTTTACGCAGGCTTCATGTTTTTGATGTCTTCCAAACTCTAAAATCTGAACATCGATTTTTCTTTCAGAATTGAACACCATGACAAAAACTGTCTTTTTTCGCGCATTGACCACCACACTGGCTGGCGGTTTATTGGCCGGCATCTCAGTTTGCCTGCCTGCCCAAGCCCAAGAAATTGGCAACGTTATCAGTCGCACGCCTGTCTACCAACAAGTCGCTGTGCCTCGTCAAGTTTGCACTCAAACGCAATTCAGTGTGCCGGGTCAGACATCAGGGGCGGGTGCAGCTATGGGCGCTATTGCTGGTGGCGCCATTGGCAATGCCATCGGCAAAGGCGAAGGCCGAGCTTTGGCCACCATGATTGGGGTGATTGGCGGCGCCATAGCTGGCGACAAGGTAGAAGGGCCGCAAGCTGCCCAGACTCAAACCCAACAAACCTGCACCACCCAGCAAATCTATGAAAACAGGCTCATGGGTTACAACGTGGTTTATGAATTTGCCGGCAAACAGTACACCGTGCAATTACCCAAAGACCCAGGTCCTACCATTAAATTGCAAGTCACTCCCGTCAGTGCGGCTCCCCTAGAAGTTCCCGGACCCGAGGCAACAGTTATGGCCGAGGCCGCCAGCACATCCATCGTGACTCAACAAATTTACTCAGCGGCGCCTCAGACAGTTTATGTGCAGCGCCCTTATTACCGAGCCAATGTTTTCTCGCCTTATCCAGTCTTCACTCACGTTAACTTGGACTTGGGCGCAGCACCGCGTTATCGCCACTGGCGCTAAAAAAAGGCCTGCAATGGCCTAAAATCAGGGGTTTTGTGCCACCTATCACAGCCGCCCCAGTGTGGCCATGACACCCTACCCTTGATTTCAACATGACCACCGAAATAATCGACAGCGTTTCCGTCACCACCAAAGCCAACGTCTACTTTGACGGCAAGTGTGTTAGCCACAACATCACCTTGTCTGATGGCACAAAAAAATCGGTGGGTGTGGTTCTACCCTCTTCCCTGACTTTCAATACCGTTGCGCCTGAGATCATGGAGTGCGTAGGTGGTTCGTGTGAATACAAGCTTAAGGACAATTCAAACTGGCTGAGTTCCAAAGCTGGTGAAAAATTCAGCGTGCCTGGCCAATCTAGTTTTGAGATCCGCGTCACCGAGGCGTATCACTACATCTGCCATTTCGGTTGATACACCTTCGCATTTGAAAGAACTTCCATGGCAACCATTCTTCAACACATCCCTGCTGGACAAAAAGTAGGCATTGCCTTTTCTGGCGGCTTGGACACCAGCGCTGCCTTGCTGTGGATGCGCCAAAAGGGAGCTGTGCCCTATGCTTACACCGCCAACCTGGGTCAGCCTGACGAACCTGACTATGAAGAAATTCCTCGCAAAGCCATGGAATACGGCGCAGAACAAGCCCGCCTAATTGATTGCCGCAAACAACTGGCACACGAAGGTATAGCCGCAATGCAATGCGGTGCTTTTCACATTTTCACAGCGGGTGTCACTTATTTCAACACCACCCCCATCGGCCGTGCTGTGACGGGCACCATGTTGGTGGCCGCCATGAAGGAAGACGACGTCAACATTTGGGGTGACGGCAGCACTTACAAGGGCAACGACATCGAGCGTTTTTACCGTTACGGTTTGCTGACCAACCCTTCCCTCAAAATTTACAAGCCCTGGCTTGATCAACTCTTCATTGACGAGTTGGGCGGCCGTGCCGAAATGTCTGCGTTCATGACGCAACACGGTTTTGGTTACAAAATGTCTGCTGAAAAAGCCTACTCGACAGACTCCAACATGCTGGGCGCCACGCACGAAGCCAAAGACCTTGAGCACCTCAACAGCGGCATGAAAATTGTGCAGCCCATCATGGGTGTGCCCTTCTGGCGCGAAGACTGCGTGGTCAAGCACGAAGAAGTCACAGTGCGCTTCGAAGAAGGTCAACCTGTGGCCTTAAACGGCGTAAGCTACTCTGACCCTGTTGAACTCATTTTGGAAGCCAATCGAATTGGAGGGCGCCATGGCTTAGGTATGAGCGATCAAATAGAAAATCGCATCATTGAAGCCAAGAGCCGCGGCATTTACGAAGCACCGGGCCTTGCACTTTTGTTCATTGCTTACGAGCGTTTGATAACAGGCATTCACAACGAAGACACCATTGAGCAATACCGCGACAACGGCCGCAAACTGGGTCGCTTGCTGTACCAAGGGCGTTGGTTTGATTCACAAGCTTTGATGCTCCGTGAAACAGCTCAACGCTGGGTTGCACGCGCCATCACCGGGGAGGTAACGATAGAACTGCGCCGCGGCAATGACTATTCCATTTTGAACACCACATCGCCCAACCTAACGTACCACCCTGAACGTTTGACCATGGAAAAAGGCGAGTCAACTTTCACGCCATTGGACCGCATTGGCCAACTCACCATGCGTAATTTAGACATTGTGGATACACGCGCCAAGCTTGGCATCTATGCACAAACAGGTTTGCTTTCTTTGGGCGAAGGCGCTGATATGATCAAGCTTGAAGGCGGCAAATAAGTGTCAAAAAACAACCGGTTCGGTCTCTAAGCGAATACCGAACCGTTCGTACACACTGGTTTGAATGGCCTTGGCAAGTGTGACCACTTCGCCACCGGTAGCACCACCTCGGTTGACCAGCACCAAGGCTTGCTTTTCATAAACAGACGCATTGCCCACACTCTTGCCCTTCCACCCGCAGGCATCAATGAGCCAACCTGCAGCCAATTTGATGCTGCCGTCGGGCATAGGGTAGTGAACCACCTTGGGGTCACGCGAAATGATGTCGGCGCATTGCTCTGGCGTGACGGTAGGGTTTTTAAAAAAGCTGCCGGCATTGCCAAGAACTTTAGGGTCGGGCAATTTGTGGCGACGAATTTGACAGACCCAATCAAATATATGTTTTGCGCTCGGGTTTGCAATGCCAGTTTCAGCCATTTTGCGCTCCAAGTCCAGATAGCCCACCACCGGCTTCCATGCTTTAGGCAAGTAAAAACGAACGCGCAAAATCAAGGCCCGTTCTCCCAAGCCAATGCCGTTGGGACCACTGCTGGCATGCTTAAAGACTGAATCGCGATAACCAAAAGCGCACTGCGCAGCGTTGAGGGTAAACAGCTGACCCGAGTCCAAATCGAGGGCATCCAAGGAATCAAACCGGTCCTGAAGCTCCACACCGTAGGCGCCAATGTTTTGGACAGGTGAGGCCCCCACAGAGCCGGGAATGAGGGCCAAGTTTTCAAGCCCAGGCCAGCCTTCGGACAAAGTCCAAGCCACAAACTCGTGCCAATCTTCACCAGCACCCGCCTCCACAATCCAAGCTTTCTCGGTTTCTGAAACCAGTCGCTTTCCAGTAATTTCTACTTTAAGAACAAGGGGCTTCACATCGCCGGTTAACACGATGTTGCTGCCGCCACCCAAGACACAATGCCCTTCTGGGTAATTTTTCAGATCTTTCTGCGCCTCTAAAGCATCTGTCTCAGAGCGAATTCGCACCAAAGAATAGGCCTTGGCCACAATGCCAAAGCTGTTGTAAGACTGGAGGGGTACGTTTTGGGTCACGTTCATGGGAGAATTGTCGCATTCTCTGACTTGATTGTTGAACCCCATGCCATCTTTTGACACTGTTTGCGAACCTAACTTGGTTGAAGTAAAAAATGCGGTTGACACCACCGCCAAAGAAATTGCCACCCGCTTTGACTTCAAAGGCACTTCTGCTGCCATTGAATTGAAAGACAAAGAAATCACTTTGTTTGGCGACGCCGACTTTCAGCTCACTCAAATTGACGAAGTTTTGCTCAACAAAATGGCCAAGCGCGGCGTCGATGTTCGTTTCCTAGACAAGGGCGATGTGCAAAAAATGGGCGGCGATAAAGTCAAACAAGTTTTCAAAGTCCGCAATGGCATTGCCACTGAGGACAGTAAAAAAATTCAAAAGTTGTTGAAGGAAAGCAAACTCAAAGTTCAAGCCTCGATTCAAGGCGACGCAGTGCGTGTGGCGGGTGCCAAGCGCGATGATCTGCAAGCTGCCATGGCCTTGCTGCGCAAAGACATTACCGAGATACCGATTAGCTTCAACAATTTTCGCGACTGAAAAAACGGCCTACCTTATGGGTTAGTTCATCACGGCCAATTTTTGATTGCGCTTGGTTGTACTGTCAATTGATTTAACTTTTCTTTGCACCCAACTTTGTCTCAGTGCCAGCAAGCAAGCGGTTTAAATTTTCGCGGTGGCGCCAGACCAGCAAGATACCCATCACACACAACATGCCAAAAATGGCGCCGTTGAAACGCCACCACAGAACGTCGCTTGCCAATGCGTAATACATGGGCGCTAAAACAGCTGACAACAAGGCCGCCAAAGACGAATACCGGGAGAACCAAGCCACACCGAGCCAAGTCATTGCAACAGATAAGCCTAAAAGAGGAGAAACACCCATTAGGACACCCAGGGCGGTCGCAACACCTTTACCACCTTCAAACCTAAAAAAGACAGGGTACAAATGACCCAGAAAAGCAGCCAACCCAGCAGCCGCAGCCGCGCCCTCGGCCAAACCAAAAGGGGCCCCGTGTTGCAAGATCCAAACGACTGGCACCCATCCTTTCACGGCATCAAACAGCAAAGTGAAGACAGCAGCCTTTTTGTTGCCTGAACGCAAAACATTGGTGGCACCTGGGTTCTTACTGCCGTAAGAGCGAGGGTCGGACAAACCCATCAACTTGCTCACAATCACTGCAAAACTCAAAGAGCCCAGCAGGTATGCCAGCAACACCACTGTCAGAGGGTGTTGCATCACATCCATTAAATTTTCGGGCATCAGCATCTCGATTCAAGTCGACTCAAAGTTCAGGTTGCAGGATCGCGGTGAGTCAATCGAATGGCATCAATTTCAGTCAACATTTGGGCCGACAATTCGGTGCCCCAAACATTCAGATTTTCCTCCAATTGCGCCACAGAAGTTACGCCAATGATGGTGCAGGCCACTGACCAACGGGTGTAACAAAACGCAAGTGCCATTTGAGTAGGCGTCATGCCATTGTCGCGCGCCAATTGGTTGTACAAACGCGAGGCTTCCAAGGTGCTTGGGCGTGCCCAACGTTGTTTTCGCACTGACTCATATTTGGCCAAGCGACCCATCGGTGCCCCGTTTCCCTCCAAACCTGTTTGGTCGTATTTGCCAGTTAAAGAGCCAAAACCAAGCGGTGAATAAGCCAGCAAAGAAACACCCAAACGATGGCAAGTTTCATCCATCGCATTGTCAAACGTGCGGTTAACCAAACAGTAAGGATTTTGAACGCTCGTAATACGGGGCAAGCCATGCTGCTCGGCCAATCGAACGAACTCATGGATGCCGTAAGGCGTTTCATTCGAAAGACCAATGTGACGAACTTTGCCCGCTTTGACCAATTTGGCCATCGCCTCTAGTTGCTCGTGAATGGAGGTTTCAATGGCAGCTTGTCTGACATCAAAGTACATGGTGCCGAAAGCAGGCACGTGCCGTTCAGGCCAATGAATTTGATACAGATCGATCACATCTGTTTGCAACCGCTTGAGGCTGGCGTCGCATGAGTTCAAGATATCTTGCGCGGTCATACCAGTGCCTTCGCGAATCCAAGGCATGCCCCTGGATGGGCCTGCCACCTTGCTCGCCAGCACCACTTTTTGACGTGCGCCAGGGTGCTTGGCAAACCAATGACCCAAAATGCTTTCAGTCGAGCCAAAGGTCTCGGCTTTGGCTGGTACAGAATACATTTCTGCAGTGTCCACAAAGTTGACACCCAAGTCCACAGACCGATCCAAAATGGCGTGGGCTTCGGCTTGTGCCACCTGCTCACCAAAGGTCATGGTGCCTAAACAGACGGGCGTGACATGAAGGTCAGTGGTGCCGAGTTTGATTTTTTTCATCTTGATTTGAAACTGCTGGTAAAAAACGAATTAGTTCAGAGTGTAAAACCTATTTCACAAATTGGTATTTTGGCGCGCCCGTTCCTCTTCTTGTAATCGCAAGAACCGACGCTGAACCTTGCCAGTAGTTGTCATGGGCAATTGTTCTATGAACTCGATTTCTTTGGGGTATTCATAAGGTGCCAACAATGCCCGAACGTGCCGCTGCAAATCTTCAATTACACGCGCTTCAAAATCTTGAACATTTTGGACCAACGCCCTTTGTGACACATATTCTGGAGACAAAACCACATAGGCTTTAACCACAGCACCTCGACTGTCATCCGGTTTGGGCACGACGGCCGCATTCACCACAGCAGGATGCTTGACCAAACAATTTTCAATTTCACCGGGTCCAATGCGATAGCCTGCTGCCTTGAACATGTCATCGGTTCGACCTTGGTACCAAAGATAACCGTCTTCATCTTCAACGGCAACATCGCCAGTTCGACACCAATGGCCTGTGTATTTGGCTTGCGTGGCAGAAGGATTTTTCCAATAGCCTAGAAAGAAAACAGGGTCGGGCTGGCCATGTCGATCGAAGCGGTTCACGACCACCTCGCCTGCTTCACCTGGTTTGCAAATTTCGCCTAATTCATTGATCACGGCCACTTGATGGCCAGGATAAGCACGCCCCATGCTGCCTGCCCTGGAAGGCCAAAAAACTTGGCAATTGCCCACCACGTAATTAATTTCAGTTTGGCCAAACATCTCGTTCACCACCACGCCCAATTCGTCTCGGCAATAAGCAAAAACAGCATCGCCCACAGCCTCCCCCGCACTCATCAGGCCCTGCAACGCAATTTTGTAATGCTGACGTGGATGAGCCTGGGCTTTCATCATGGCTTTCAACGCAGTGGGAAATAAAAAACTGTGCGTGATGACGTGAGTGTGCAGAATTTCAAAAGCAAGTTCAGGACTGAAGCGACCTTTGAAAGCCACAATCGGACGCCCAAAATAAAGCGAGGGCAACAACGCATCCATCAAGCCCCCAGTCCAAGCCCAATCGGCGGGCGACCAAAAAATAGAATGTGACCCAGTTGGCAAGGAAGACTTCGAAGGCATCCAGCTTGACGATGTATTTGGCTCAAAGCCAAACCAATTTTGGCTGCAAACGAAACCCGTTAAATTGCCAATCAAGGCTCTGTGCGGAATAAGTGCCCCCTTCGGGTTGCCCGTGGTGCCACTGGTGTAAATCAAGATGGCAGGATCGTCAGCTTTGGTTTTAACGGACTTGAATTGATTGGGGACCGACCACTTGGTTTTGGGGGCGCTCAATGCCTTTGGAACATTCAAAACTGTTTTCAAACCCGAGCACTCTAGTTTCAAGGCCGTCAAGATAGGGTGTGAAACTTCATCGCACAGCGCCACAGCAGCTGCGCTGTCATTCACCCGAAACGCCAAAGCTTCTGGCCCAAACAACATGGACAATGGCATGGCCACGGCACCCATTTGCAAAACTGCCATGTAGGCGGCGGCCGTCTCAAACCTCTGCGGCATCACGATGGCTACGCGATCCCCCTTTTGAAGACCCAAGGCCACAAGTTGTGTGCTAAGTCGATTGGCTGCCGTTTGCAACTGCGCAAAAGTCCAAGTGAGGGGCGGCAAACCGCCTGTCTGATGCTCCAAAATAGCAATGGCATCTAGGTGATGGGGTGAGCGGGCCCAGCGCTTGCAACAAACCTCAGCCATGTTGAAAACTTCAGGTACTTGCCAAGCAAATTGGCGATGAACCGTCTCGTAAGCGTCGTTCGGGTGACTGACACGCATTCCCTGTCTCCTTATGATCTTGCAGTATGTACCAAGTTAAACGCCACTCTACTAGCCATTTCGTCCCATTGCGAGGGCACCAATACCATGTCCGAGAGTGGGGCAACCCCCAATCGAGCTTACCGCCATTGGTCTTGGCGCATGGATGGATGGATGTTGCAGCTTCTTGGCAATTTATGGTGGATTCGCTTACCGACGAATTTTTCCAGCAACGACGTATTCTGGCGGCTGACTGGCGCGGCTATGGCCTCACCCAAGGCCCGGCCACCGACAGTTTCTGGTTGCCCGACTACTTGGGCGATTTAGACGCTCTGCTGCTTCAAGTTTGTCCCGGCCAAAGCATCGATTTGGTGGGCCACAGCATGGGCGGTAATGTGGTCATGATGTATGCAGGCGCACGTCCAGACCGCATTCGGAGACTGATCAATTTAGAGGGTTTTGGCATGTCTGTCACCCGCCCCTCCCAAGCCCCAGGCCGATTGAGCCAATGGTTGGACGAGCTTCAAGCCTTTGAAAAAGGCGAATTGGACCTCAAGGCCTACCCTGACGCAGCCGCTGTGGCCCAAAGACTGATGAAAACCAATCAACGTTTGTCACAGGACAAAGCAGACTGGCTGGCACTGCATTGGGCCCAAGAAGATGCGCAAGGGCAATGGCACATTTTGGGCGATGCCGCCCACAAAGTGATCAACCCATACCTTTACCGCGTCGATGAAGTGCTTGAAATTTACAAACGAATCACAGCACCGACATTGGTCGTCGAGGCCGCTGACGATTCCTTGCGCCAATGGTGGAAAGGCAAATTCACATTAGAAGAGTTCCATGAGCGCCTGAAATCGGTGGCCAATTTGAAAATAGCCACCCTGCAAGATGCCGGCCACATGCTCCACCACGACCAAGCAGAAGCCTTAGCCCAACTTCTAGAGGACTTTTTGGTCTGATTAACATCAGAACTGGGCTCTAAGCATGAGAAAATGCCATCTTTAATAGATTCGGACACTTCTCTCATGGACGCAGAACACATCAATCAAATTGGCGCGAAATTGGTCGACCTGGCCGCACGCACCGAAGATTTACGGAGGTATCTTTGACTACGATGCCAAATCCGAACGCCTGAGAACCGTTAACGCATCACTCGAAGATCCCACGGTCTGGAACGACCCCAAAAAAGCCCAAGAATTAGGAAAAGAGAAAAAAGCCTTAGACGGCGTGGTTGTCACACTGAACACCCTGACTTCCGAACTCTCCGACAACAGTGAACTTTTTGACATGAGCAAAGAGGAAGGCGACGACGCCGGTTTGCTCACCATTGAAGTCGAAGGCAACAAGCTGTCTGCCATTGTGGAGCAGCTTGAATTCAGGCGCATGTTCAACAATGAAGCCGATTCATGCAACGCATTCGTCGACATACAAGCGGGTGCCGGTGGCACCGAAGCTTGCGATTGGGCTAGCATGCTGATGCGTCAATACTTGAAATATGCTGAACGCAAAGGTTTCAAAGTCACCATAGAAGATGAGTCAGCAGGCGACGTCGCGGGCATTAAAGGCGCCACACTCAAATTTGAAGGTGATTACGCATTTGGTTTGATGCGCACCGAGACCGGCGTGCACCGATTGGTTCGAAAATCACCTTTTGACTCCTCGGGTGGTCGACACACCAGCTTCGCCAGTATTTTTGTTTACCCCGAAGTGGATGACTCAATTGAGATTGACATTAACCCTGCTGACGTTCGTACCGACACCTTTCGTGCAAGTGGTGCTGGCGGTCAGCACATTAACAAAACTGACTCTGCGGTTCGTTTGACACACATGCCCACAGGCATTGTGGTGCAATGCCAAGACGGTCGTAGCCAGCACAGCAACCGCGACGTCGCATGGAAACGACTGCGCTCGCGTTTGTACGACTTCGAAATGCGCAAACGCATGGAAGCTCAACAAAAACTGGAGGACACCAAAACCGATGTCGGTTGGGGTCACCAAATTCGCAGTTACGTGCTTGACCAAAGCCGTATCAAAGATTTACGCACCAACGTTGAAACCTCAAATACTCAAAAAGTATTGGACGGCGACTTGGATGCTTTCATTGAAGCCTCGCTTAAACAAGGTGTTTGAAAGCACTGGCCTTACCAGCGCTTCAAACCAACCCATGGAGATTTTTTGTCATGCTTGAAGAACTTTCAAAAGCGATACACCGTGTTGAATACACAGCGCCTGCATTTTGGATCGATACCGTTGATCTCACCTTTGACTTAGATCCTGTCAAAACGCGCGTCCTCAACAAGATGCGCATGCGCCGCAACCCCGACGTAGCGTCACAAGCATTGCGTTTGGATGGCGAAGATTTGAATTTAGCCCGCGTGATGGTCAATGGCGGTGGCACTTCGTTTAAATTGGAAGGTAAGCAACTGGTCCTTGAAAATTTACCCGAAGGCAATGAAGCCTTTGATTTGGAAATTTTTACCACATGCAACCCTTCCAAAAACACCCAACTGTCTGGCTTGTACGTCAGCAACGACTCCTTCTTCACACAATGTGAAGCGGAAGGCTTTCGGCGAATCACTTATTTCCTAGACCGACCCGATGTGATGGCCAGCTACACAGTGACTTTGCGTGCCGATGCGCAGCAATATCCCGTGCTGCTGTCGAATGGTAATTTAATGGAACAAGGTCGATTGGAAGAAGGTCGCCACTTCGCCAAATGGACCGACCCGCACAAAAAACCCTGCTACTTGTTTGCTTTGGTGGCTGGCAAACTGGTGGCACGTGAGCAGCGCATTGTTTCACGCTCAGGCAAGGAACATTTGTTGCAAGTTTTTGTTCGTCCAGGCGATTTGGACAAAACCGAACACGCCATGAACTCCCTGATGGCCAGCGTGGCTTGGGATGAAGCCCGTTTTGGTCTTGCGCTGGATCTGGAAAGATTCATGATTGTGGCCACCAGCGACTTCAACATGGGCGCCATGGAAAACAAGGGCTTGAATATTTTCAATACGAAATATGTGCTTGCCAACCCCGCCACAGCCACAGACACTGACTATGCCAACATTGAGAGCGTCGTTGGCCATGAGTATTTTCACAACTGGACAGGCAACCGAATCACCTGCCAAGATTGGTTCCAGCTTTCCCTCAAAGAAGGCTTGACCGTTTTCCGCGACCAAGAATTCAGCCAAGACATGGCTGGCATTCAGAGTGCTCGCGCCGTCAAGCGGATTGAAGATGTTCGTGTGCTGCGAACCGTTCAATTCCCTGAAGATGCAGGCCCCATGGCGCATCCAGTTCGGCCTGACAGCTATGTTGAAATCAACAACTTCTACACCGTCACCATTTACGAAAAAGGCGCTGAAGTCGTGCGCATGATGCAAACTTTGGTCAGTGCAGTTGGCGATGAAGAAGGCAAGCTCGGCTTTGCAAAAGGCATGAAGCTTTACTTTAAACGGCATGATGGCCAAGCAGTAACATGCGACGACTTTGCCCAAGCCATTGCTGACGCCAACCCCCATTCTCCTTTGGCTCAGCTCCTCCCGCAATTCAAACGCTGGTACAGCCAAGCTGGTACCCCTAGGGTACTGGCAGAAGGTGTTTTTAACAGTGACGCCAACACCTTCACGCTCAACCTGTCGCAGTCATGTGCTGGCACGGCTGACCAAGCTCACAAAGAGCCTTTTGTCATTCCGGTTTCTGTCGGTCTCCTTGATGCATCCGGCAATCCCATGGCTGTGCAATTGCAAGGTGATCCTCAAACTCAAGCGCCTCTGTTCAGCAAAACTTTGGTTTTGAGTGAGACAACCCAATCCTTTGTGTTTGAGAACATGGCTTGTGCACCCACGCCCTCGGTCTTGCGAAACTTCAGTGCGCCTGTCAATCTAGATTGCGCACTCACAGAAGAACAATGGTTGACCTTGTTAGCCCACGACACAGATGCATTCAACCGATGGGAAGCTGGCCAACGACTGGCTGTGCAAGCTGCTTTGCGTTTCATTCGAGGCAATCACAATCCAAAAACAGAAACTGTTTTAGGGAACGACTATCTTCAAGCCATGCGCTTGGTTTTAAACCATCCAGATTTAGATTCTGCTTTCAAAGAGTTGGTGCTCACCCTGCCCTCAGAAACCTATATTTCCGAGCAACTTGATTCTGTAGATCCGCAACAAGTGCATGCTGTTAGAGAAGCCATGAAACGCCAACTGGCTCAATCTTTGCAGGCAGAGTGGCAGTCTTGCTATGAGCAAAACCGAGTCACAGGCGCATACTCACCAGACGCTACCTCAAGCGCAAAGCGCGCCTTGTCGGGCATGGCATTGAGCATGTTGTGTCTAGCAGCGACTCACGAAGGCAGCACCATTTGGCCTGCTAAAGCATTGCAAGCATTTAAAGATGCGCACAACATGACCGATCGCTCCAATGCCCTCATTGCATTGGTGGGCAGCGGGCATGAATTGGCCACTCAAGCGCTGGCTCACTTTCATGCCTTGTTCAAAAATGAAGCCTTGGTGATTGACAAGTGGTTTGCATTGCAAGCCAGCGCGCCAGATCGAGATGGCCACGTTTTGCCCATCGTGCGTCAACTCATGCAACACCCCGACTTCAACTTGCGCAATCCCAATCGTGCACGGAGTTTGATCTTCAGTTATTGCAGTGCCAATCCAGGTGGCTTCCATAGAAGCGATGCCGCAGGCTATGTTTACTGGAGTGAGCGCGTGATAGAACTTGACGCTATCAACCCTCAAGTTGCAGCCCGCTTAGCGCGTGCATTAGATCGCTGGAAAAAATTGGCGGAGCCTTATCGCCAAGCCGCAAAAACAGCCATTGAACGTGTTGCGGCCAAATCAGATCTCAGCAGTGACGTACGTGAAGTTGTCTCGCGCGCCTTGGCCGAATAATCCTGGAGAAAAAAATGACCCAGAAAATATCACTGTCACGTTATTTGGTGGAACAGCAACGAAGCAAGGGACACATTCCTTCTCAACTCCGCCTGCTACTGGAAGTCGTGGCACGTGCTTGCAAAAGCATCAGCCATGCTGTGAACAAAGGAGCTTTGGGTGGCGTTTTAGGCAGTGCAGAGATTGAGAATGTCCAAGGTGAAATTCAGAAAAAATTGGACATCATTGCCAATGATGTCTTGATTGAAGCCAATGAATGGGGCGGACACTTGGCGGCCATGGCCTCAGAAGAAATGGAATCCATACATTTGGTGCCCAACCGCTATCCTCAAGGCGAATACCTTTTGCTGTTCGACCCACTAGACGGCTCTAGCAACATTGATGTCAATGTCAGCATTGGCACCATCTTCAGCGTGCTTCAAAAACCTGAAGATAATGAGTCAGTCAGCGAAAAAGAGTTTCTTCAATCGGGTAGCAAGCAAGTTGCAGCCGGCTATTGTGTTTATGGTCCACAAACCACATTGGTTCTCACTGTGGGCGATGGCGTGGTCATGTTTACATTAGATCGCGAGCAGGGCTCATTCGTACTGACACATGAGAACGTCAAAGTACCTGAAGACACCAAAGAGTTTGCCATTAACATGAGCAACATGAGACATTGGGATGCGCCAGTGAAGCGCTATGTTGATGAATGCCTGCAGGGCAAAGACGGTGTTCGAGGCAAAGATTTCAACATGCGATGGATTGCCAGCATGGTGGCCGATGTTCACCGCATCCTCACTCGAGGTGGTGTTTTCATGTACCCCTGGGACAAGAGAGAACCACACAAAGCAGGCAAGTTGCGTTTGATGTACGAAGCCAACCCCATGAGCTGGCTAATTGAGCAAGCGGGTGGCGCATCCACCAATGGCCGAGAAAGAATATTGGACATCCAACCTCAACAACTGCACGAACGTGTGAGTGTGATTTTGGGTTCTAAAAATGAAGTGCAACGCGTCACGCGTTATCACCTCGAGGCATGAAGTTAGCTGACTCCGCAAAGCAGATTCGGTGCCTTGCTTTTACATTGATGACGGCACTGCTGCCAATGGCATGTCTGGCAGAGTCACAAGTCAGGTCGGTCACACAATTTGATGTTTCCCGGTACATGGGAACATGGTATGAAATTGCCAAGCTTCCAAATTGGTTTCAGCGCAAATGTGTGCAAGGCACTCAGGCTCGTTACAAAATCTTGGGGCCCACACAAATCGAAGTCAATAACAAGTGCACCACCGCCTCAGGCGAAGAGATTCAAGCTGTTGGGCTTGCAAGGCCCAATGGCAGCGGACGCCCTGCACAACTCGAAGTCCGCTTTGCGCCTGAATGGACAGCTTGGCTACCCTTGGTTTGGGGTGCTTATTGGGTTTTGGATTTGGACTCAGACTACCAACTTGCCGCCGTAGGTGATCCCTCTAAGTCCTACCTTTGGATTTTATCTAGAACACCGAATGTGTCTGCTGAGCGATACGAGGCTATCTTGCAGCGCTTGAACGTGATGGGTTTTGACATCAAAAAATTAGAAAAAACGCATCACAATCTTTGAGAAAACACAAAAATTTACTGCCTTTAAATCTCTTGACGAATGCGTTAAAAGCGGCGGCAAGCTTCCAAAGAAATAAAGCATTTCCCCTCAGCCACTCAAGCTGAGGGCCTTGAGGGTACTTCTTTAACGGACCAATTGGCAAGGCGCTTTGGCATCGTCTATTCTGCTGTTAAGCCACAATACCCCGTTTTCGCATTTCACTGATTTGATTTGCGCTGATGCCCAGTTCTAACAGCACTGCGTCTGTATCTTGTCCTAGGCTTGGGGCATTTCGCCGATGTTGACCTGGTGTTCTGGACAACTTTGGCACCATACCAGGCACCTTCAAAAAGCTGCCATCACTCATGCTGACTTCAGCCAACATTCCCCGAGCCAAGTAATGCGGATCGGCGGCAATGTCTTCCACGGTGTAAATACGACCAGCAGGCACAGCGGCTTGATCAAGGGCAGAAAGCACCTCAGCCACATTGAGTTTGGAAGCCCATGCACCAATGGCGGCATCAATTTCTTCAACCCTTTTGACTCGACCTGCATTGTCTGTCAAGTCGGGATCTGCTGCTAAATCGTCCCGACCAATGGCTGTCATCAGCCGCTTGAAAATGCTGTCGCCGTTTCCGGCAATCAAGGCGCATTTGCCATCTTTGCAAAGGTAAGCGTTGCTTGGGGCAATGCCAGGCAGTGCGCTGCCTGCAGGCCCCCGAATTGCGCCAAATGCACTGTATTCAGGCAGCAAACTTTCCATGCAATTGAAAACCGCTTCATAGAGCGCGACATCAACAACTTGCCCGAGCCCACTTTTTTGTTTTTCGTAAAGCGCCATCAGAATGCCAATTACGCCATGCAGCGAGGCCAAGGTATCGCCAATGCTCACACCCACTCGAACTGGCAAACGTCCTGGCTCTGCACTCAAGTGGCGCAAACCGCCCATGGCTTCTGCAACGACGCCAAAACCGGGTTTGTCTTTGTAAGGCCCCGTTTGACCATAGCCACTGATGCGCAGCATGATCAATCCTGGATTGATTTCAAGCAAAACATCTGGGGCCAACCCCCAAGACTCCATGGCGCCTGGACGAAAATTTTCAATCAGAACATCGGCTTCCCTGACCAGCTTGCGTACGATGGCTTGTGCTTCAGACTGGCGCAAGTCGAGCGCCAATGAACGCTTATTTCGAGATTGAACTTGCCACCAAACCGAAGTGCCGTCTTTAATAAGTCGCCATTGCCGCAAGGGGTCGCCCGAACCTGGCGGTTCAATTTTGATGACATCCGCACCAAAATCGGCCAAGGTTTTGGCAGCGAAAGGGCCAGCGATGAGTTGGCCCAACTCCACCACCTTCAGACCGGCCAATGCCCCTAAGGAATGCTTGAATTCAGCTGTCACTTAAATTGGTTCTTCAATCAAAGGTGCAGCGGCCAGGGGGTCGTTGTTGGGTGCAGACTCGGATGAGTGCGTACCCAATGCAACAGCCCTAAATATCTCTCGCAGCATTTTCTTTTCGGGCAGCGTCAAGGCGCGTGTTAAACGATGGCGCATGCGCAACAGCAACTGACGATCAACTTCTTGCGGAATACCTCGGCTGATGTGCAAGGCATCACGCAACTCTTCTCGTTTGTCTTCGGGCTCGTCATCCCACCAAGACACAATGACCTCTGTGATGGATTCACGAATCATTTGAGGATCTTCTTGTACCTGAGAGGCCTCTTTGCCAACTGAGCCTTGTAGCATTTCAGCCAGCGATTTGGATTGAACAATGACTCTTCGGTCTGCTTGAGACAACAAACGCCCCCAACCCGGATCCGATTGGTGCAATTGCTGCATATTGCTTGCCGCATCATCTGCCATGATGTGAACTTGCAAACCCGTAAGTTGCGCATCATCAATGGCCGTCAAGAAACGTTCATCATCAGTGGCCAGCAACACATGGTCACAAGCCTTGCTTTCTGCAAGCCGATTTAAGTCTTGACCAAGAGACTTCAACAGGGAGATGCCACCATCTGAATCGTGCGATAAAACTTTTCTGACAATTTGCCCATCAACGTCCAAAGTTTCATTTTCTTCAGCGTACCAATAGATTCGCTTGATGCTCACATCCAAACCAGCATGCCCCAGGGCACCGGTCAAGAATTGAGCCAAATCGAACCGATTCAGTGCATCTTGCTTGGGTCCTGTCTGGTTGTGTTGTGCAAGCCAAACCAGAAACCTGGCGTCAATCAAGGCGATGCACGAGCCGCCCTGCTGCTCGAGGAGTTGACGGTGTCCATCTTTGGACGCATGAGAGAAATATTCGCGTTTCATCGCAGCCTTTGAGGTTTTAAGATAATTTAACGAGGTGCCCATCAAATGACACTTCTCGACGTAGCGGGTCTGCGAACCCAAATTCTATTTTAACGACCCTGCGCTTCAAACGCTGGGGTTTCAGGCTTTAAACTCAGGGATTATTGATTCACATCCCTCTAAATTCCCATGTCCCACTACGATATTTATGCCATTGGCAACGCTCTGGTCGATTCTGAATACGAAGTCACAGATGCCCTTCTCCAATCAATGGGCGTTGACAAGCGTCACATGACGCTCATTGACACCCCTCGGCGCGCCCAATTGCTCGATCACGTCAAGGCCATCACGCCCCGTCAGACGGGCGGTGGCTCTGCGGGCAACACAGTCGTGGCGCTGGCTCAACTCGGCGGCAAGGCTTTTTATTCGTGCAAGGTTGCGCACGATGATTTGGGCGATTTTTACGTCAAGGATTTACAAGCTCGCGGCGTCGATACCAACCTGAATCACACTCGCGCACTGGACGGCCAAACCGGCAGCTGCATGGTTCTGGTCACGCCTGACGCCGAACGCAGCATGTGCACATTTTTGGGGGTTTCTGCTGAATTGGACGACCAAGCCTTGCACCCTCAAGACATCGTCAAATCAAAAATTTATTACATGGAAGGCTACTTGGCTGCCTCCCCAACAGGCTTGAGTGCCGCCCTGCAAGGCAGAAAAATTGCAAAGGACGCTGGCGTGGCTTTAGCCCTGACGCTCAGTGATGTCAGCATGATTCAATTTTGCAAAGCAGGGCTGGATGCCATGCTGGGTGATGGTGTCGATTACTTGTTCTGCAACCAAGAAGAAGCCCAAGTTTGGTGTGGCTCTGACGACTTGAATGTGGTCAAACAAGAACTGCAAAAATTGGCCAAGATGGTTTGCCTGACACGCGGCCCCGATGGCTCAGAAATTATCACTGCAGAGAACTCATGGCACGTTGCCGCCGACAAGGTCAAGGCAATTGACACCAATGGCGCAGGCGACATGTTTGCAGGTGCTTTTTTGTATGCGATTTCACGCGGTTATTCACCAGACAAAGCAGCCCACCTTGGCAACCATGCAGCCGCTGCCGTTGTTAGCCAACATGGCAATCGCTTAACGCTGGGGCAGCTAAGCACCATCAAAGCTTATGCACTCCCACCGCTCAAGTAATCAGAAGGTTTGAACTTGCGACAGCGGCAAAGCCGCTGCATCTTTGGCCGCCAGTACGGGGGCAGAAAACCCCTTGGGCAAAGGCCAGTCTATGCCCAATGCGGGGTCATTCCAAAGCAAACTGCGTTCATACTCCGGATACCAATAATCGGTGGTCTTGTAAACCAATTCAGCGGTTTCGGTAAGCGCCAAAAAACCATGTGCAAAGCCTGGGGGTACCCAGATCTGATTGGCGTTGGCTGCGCTCAAATGAGCGCCTGTCCATTGCCCAAAGGTGGCCGAGTTCTTTCTCAAATCAACCACAACATCAAAAGCTTCGCCCTGAATCACACGCACCAATTTGCCTTGCGCATGCTGAATTTGATAGTGCAATCCACGCAACACACCCAGCGAAGACTGACTGTGGTTGTCTTGAACAAATTCGACCTTCAGGCCCGTTGCTGATTCAAAATCGCGCGCGTTGAAACTCTCATAAAAGAAGCCTCTTGAATCGCCAAAAACTTTGGGCTGAAGAATCAATACCTCTGAGAATTTGGTGGCCGTGACGGTAAAGGGCATTAGTAAGACTTTAGTAAATTCAGTAAATATTGACCATAACCATTCTTGGCCAAGGGTTTGGCCAGTTTTTCTAACTGTGACGCGTCTATCCAATTTTGAGCAAATGCAATTTCTTCAGGACACGCCACCATCAAACCCTGTCGCTTTTGCAAGGTTGCAATAAAGCCAGCAGCCTCGTGCAAACTGTCATGTGTTCCTGTATCTAGCCATGCATAGCCTCGGCCCATGATTTCGACATTCAAACACTGCTGCTCAAGGTAGCAACGATTGACGTCGGTGATTTCCAATTCACCACGAGCAGAGGGCTTGATATTGGCAGCAATGTCACACACTTGCTGATCGTAAAAATAAAGGCCTGTGACAGCGTAATTGCTTTTTGGGACTTGCGGTTTTTCTTCAATGCTTAATGCTCGCTGTTGATCATCAAAGTCTACCACACCATAACGCTCTGGATCATTCACGTGATAAGCAAAAACACTGGCGCCAGTAGTTTGAGCGTTGGCCCTTTGCATGAGCTTCACAAGGTCGTGGCCGTAAAAAATATTGTCACCCAAGACCAACGCACTGGGGTGGCTACTCACGAATTCTTTGCCAATGATGAAGGCTTGCGCCAAGCCATCAGGGTTAGGTTGCACCGCATACTGAATGTTCATGCCCCATTGATGGCCGTCGCCCAAAAGCTCTGTAAAGCGGGGTGTATCTTTTGGCGTGCTGATCAGCAGCACGTCCTTAATGCCTGCCAGCATGAGTGTGGTCAGTGGGTAATAGACCATGGGCTTGTCATACACAGGCATCAGTTGCTTGGAGACAGCTTGCGTCACAGGGTACAGGCGAGTTCCTGACCCGCCCGCCAAAATAATGCCTTTGCGTGTATTCATCCGCCGATTTTGCCACGACTGACTGGCAGATCAAGCCATATGCACTTATGCTCGGGTCCTATGCCTTTTAAAGATCTGGGCCTTTCGCCCGAGTTGCTCAAAGCACTCAAACCCAAAACTTACCCAAGTCCTACGCCGGTTCAACAATCTTTGATACCCGTTGCAACCGATGGCCGCGACGCTTGGGTCACCGCGCCCACTGGATCTGGCAAAACCTTGGCCTATGCGCTTCCGTTGATACAGCAATGGACGCTCTCAGTTTCAGCAAATGAAAAGCCAGGGCATTCGAAGCAGGGCTATGTGAGAAAGACCAAAACCATTCAATCTTTGGTCTTGGTGCCCACGCGTGAGTTAGCCATCCAGGTCAGTCAACTTTTCATGAGTTTGGCAGCCCAATGGGGCCAGCTTTGCAAAATCACGGTTGTCTTTGGCGGCGTTTCCATCAACCCTCAAATGATGGGCCTGAGGGGCGGAACAGATATATTGATCGCCACACCGGGCCGGTTAATTGATTTACTTGAACACAATGCCCTGAAACTCTCTGACGTCCAAACCTTGGTTTTGGATGAGGCTGATAAATTGCTAGAACTTGGCTTTCACGAGGAACTTCAATTTATCTTGAACCGGCTTCCATCTAAGCGGCAAAATTTATTTTTATCTGCCACCAGGCCTCAAAGCATGGTGGCTTTGGCCCAGGCCCTGCTGCACGACCCTCTTGAAATTCACATTGAAGGCGAAACGCCTGAACCTTCCGTGATTTTGCAGCGCGCCATCTATACCGACCTGGTCAAGCGCACACAGCTCTTGAAACACTTGATCAAAGAAGAACATTTGAAACAAGTCTTGGTTTTTGTCGCCACACAGCACAGCAGTGACATGGTGGCCGCCAAACTGCGTGTGGCAGGCATTTCGGCAGAGCCGTTTCACGGGCAACTTAGCCAGGGCAAAAGACAACAAGTGTTGGCGGACTTCAAACTCCAGCGCGTTAAAGTGGTGCTGGCCACAGATTTGGCTGCGCGTGGCCTGGACATCGAAAAGTTGCCCGCCGTGATTAATTTTGACTTACCCAGATCGGCTGTTGACTACACCCATCGCATTGGCCGAACGGGTCGCGCTGGTGAGGCAGGCTTGGCCATCAGCTTTGTAACGCCAGAATCCTTGAATCACTGGGAATTGATTGAAAAACGCCATGCAGTCAAAATCGAAAGAGAATCTTTTGAAGGTTTTGAAGCCACTTCACCGGTTCCACAAATAGAAGCCGGCAATGGCGGCATCAAGGGCAAGCGTCCAAGCAAAAAAGACAAGTTACGTCAGTTGGCTGCTAATGACAATCAAGTGCGCAAGTGATTTAGGCGTCTTAAAAAGGTGCTGCTGATCCAAATCGACGGTCTCTTTGAGAAAACCACTCCAATGCCTCATTGAACTGTTTGGGACTGAAATCTGGCCACAAGGTATCAATGAAAAATAGCTCTGCGTATGCCGCTTGCCACAGCATGAAATTGCTCACGCGGGACTCACCCCCCGTTCGGATGAGCAGGTCCATCTCTGGTGCGTCTGCCGTACTTAGAAATGGTGCGAGTCCAGCTTCTGTGAGCTGATCGAGACTCACGCCAGGATTTGCGCGCTGCCACGATTGGGTGGCTTGAACGAAATCCCACCGACCACCGTAGTTGGCGGCAACCCGGAGCGTGATTTTGGTGTTGTGTTGTGTTTGTTGCTCAGCTCGCAAGATCAAATCTTGCAATTCATCACTGAATTTTGTCTTGTCACCAAGGACTTTTAAGCAAACACCATTGTTGGACATGTCATCAACTTCTTTTTGCAGATAACTGGCAAAAAGGTTCATGAGAACGGAAACCTCCTCGGGAGGCCGGCGCCAATTCTCGGTACTGAATGCAAACAAACTGAGGTGGGCAATGTTCAACCGAATGCACGACTCCACAATTGTTCTGACACGTTTTGCACCCGAGGCATGCCCCAATGCGGCAGGTAAAAGACGTTTTTTTGCCCATCGGCGATTACCATCCATGATGATGCCAACGTGCTTTGGGAGGGAATTGGAAGACAATCGAATTTACTTATAAAAAGACAAAGCGATTCTACAACTTCATCGCACATCAAAAAGGCCGCTTGAAGCGGCCTTTAGCTGGTTTTCAATTCTTTGCATTACGCAATTAGAAACTGAGCGCGGTCTTGTCCATCAATCCACTTAGGAGCTTTGCCACGGCCAGTCCAAGTTTGGCCCGTTGCAGGATCACGGTATTTGGGAGCAACTTTGCCACCGGCCGATTTTCCAGAGGATTTTGAGCCGCTTCGACCGGCAGGAAATACGTCTTGAACAGTGAGTCCAAATTCAGCAACCAATTCACGCGCCTTGCCAATTGCCTCAGAAAGTTCTTGCTGACGTGCAGACGCAATAGCTTGTTCTAATGCTTCACGTTGCTTCAATAATTCTTTGTAAGAGTTAGTCATAGTGATTCCAATAAAGATAATAAACTTGTTTAAATAACAATATTCCGAAGAATATCAGGATTCTAATGTAAATAAATGCGGCTTAGTATTTACAAAGTCTATAAATTTAATAATTAATTGATGAATTTGGCATTTACCTTGTCTATTCGACGTCCTTCAAGAGATAAAACCTCAAAATACCAATTTTCGCTTTGGACAATATCACCTACTTCTGGCAAATAACCCAATTCCGACAAAATAAATCCACCTAGGGTATTAAATAATCCCCTTTCTTCGCCATTCAATTGCTTGATATCAAGCCTCGATTTGAGTTCATTGACGGGCATTAAGCCATCCAGAACCCAAGTGCCATCTCCTTGAGAGGAGGCCCACGCGTCCTCAACCGTCAAAGGACGCAACTCACCGGTAATGGCCTCCAGTAAATCTCTGGGAGTTAATAAACCCTGAACCACGCCATATTCGTCCACCACGAAGACCATTCGGCCTGATTTATCGCGAAGTTGCTCCAAAAGTGTCATGCCGCTCAATGTTTCAGGAACAAATGTGGCCGGAAGGGCATATGTTTCAACAGGCGAAGGGTCATCTTTTGACAATGAAATCAAGCGCGCCACACTGACCACCCCAATCACATCGTCCAAATTACCGCGGCAAACGGGGTACCAAGAATGTCCTTCAATACCCTCTTTAAGGCCCACCTGTGCCAAACACTCGGAGCGGGTCATGCCGCCTTCAAACCACTGAATATCAAGGCGGGGCACCATCAAGGATGTCAGGGGGCGATCGTCTAAATGAAAAACATTTCTCACCATTTGGTGTTCATGGGCCTCAATCAACCCAGCGTCTACGCCTTCTTCTAGGCTTGCTGTAATTTCCTCTTCAGTCACAGCCCGGTTGCCTCGTGTATCAATGCGCAGCAATTTCAGTACAGCATGGGTGGTGATGGACAGCAATCCGACAAAAGGCCTGGCCACACTGGCCAGCCAAGCCATAGGCCTGGCCACAACCCTGGCCACCGGCTCTGGATAAAGCTGGCCAATCCTTTTAGGCACAAGCTCCCCAAAAATGATGGTTGTGAAGGTAATGACGGCCACAACAAGTGAGGTGGCTGTAAAGCTTGCTGCAGACTCAACAAGGCCCCAACTGATTAGCCACATCGCAACATCACCACTGAATGCCGCTTCTCCCACTATGCCATTCATGACACCAATCGAAGTGATGCCAACTTGAACCGTTGACAAGAACTGTGTGGGGTTTTCAAGCAATTTGAGGGCCGTTGCTGCACCTTTGTCCCCCGCTTCCTCCATGGCAGCGAGCCTAGCCTTGCGGCTAGAGGCCAAGGCCAATTCAGACATGGCAAACACGCCATTCACCAAAGTTAAAAACACAATCAGTAAGAAATCCATGCCTCCATTGTGCCAAGGCCTGAGAAGGAATGAAATAGCCGCCATGGCATTGGCTTAAATATGGCAAAAAACATCCACAATGGGGTTTTAAATAACAACTTAGAAGTTAATGTCTGTTTATTGGGTTGGTGATTTGCAAGGCTGTGACGAGCCCCTAGGTCAAATGCTAGATGCAGTTGGCTTTTCAGTCAGCCGCGATCGTTTGTATGTGCTGGGAGATTTGGTCAATCGGGGGCCCTCGTCCTTGGCGGTCCTAAGGCGCTTGTCCAAGATGGGAAGCAGTGTTGCGTGCGTTTTAGGAAATCACGATTTGCATCTTCTGGGTCTCGCAGCAGGTGCACGTCAACCAAGCCGTACCGACACACTCAATGAAATTTTGGAAGCAGCAGACAGACACGCTGTGCTGGAATGGCTGCAACAGCAAGCCATTGCCATATTCCAAGAAGACGTTCTAATGGTTCATGCGGGCGTGCTACCGCAGTGGTCACTGAGCACCACCATGGCATTGGCAAAAGAAATTGAAGGTGTTTTGCGCGGACCTGACGCAGCCGAATTTTTCATGAACATGTATGGCAATGAGCCTGCCCAGTGGCATCCAAGCTTGAAAGGTGTGGACCGACTTCGCTGCGCGCTCAATGCTTTTACCCGACTTCGCTTTTGCTCGGTTACCGGGCAAATGGACTTTAAAGTCAAGGAAAATAGCGCCAAAGCACCCGCAGGCTACATGCCATGGTTTGAAGTACCTGAGCGCCAAACAATTGGCACAAGAATCGCATTTGGCCACTGGTCCACACTGGGTGCCGTGGATCGAACAGACATTTGGGCAATGGACACAGGCTGTGTTTGGGGCGGCTGTCTAACTGCCATTCAACGCGATACGGTGGATGCACCACCCCGCAAAATTGAAATCAAATGCCCACCCTATCAAACACCCTTTTGAACGTCAAACTCCCAACATGGCTTACTTTTCAATATGAAGCACTCCTTGGGTTTTGACCCCCGCGAAATTCCATGGACCATTCAGTCTGAGAATTGGCCGGCCATTGCGCCAGGGACCTTGAACGCTGAACGACTTAAGCGAATTTTTCAACATCCGCCAGAGTGGACGCCCGAATTGAAGCGTGAACCGGCTATTGGCCAACGCGCACCCCAAGCTGCGGCCGTCTTGGTGCCCATTGTGATGAGAGGCGAAAATGGCCAGGATCCCCATCTCTTACTGACTCAAAGAACACAGCACTTGTCTTCCCATCCGGGGCAAATAGCATTTCCCGGGGGCAAGGTCGATGATGAAGATGAAACAGTAGAGCACGCCGCCCTGCGCGAAGCGCAAGAGGAAGTCGGACTGTCCTCAGAATTTGTTGAAATTTTGGGTCAACTGCCAAGCTATGTCACCGGCACCTCATTTCACATCACACCTGTGGTTGCCTTGGTATCACCAAATCACACCATTACATCCAATGCCAATGAGGTGGAATTTACATTTGAAGTGCCTTTGTCATTTCTCATGAACCCTCAAAACCACCGCCTGCATGAATGGGAAAGAGATGGCGTTGTGAGACGTTGGTACTCCATGCCCTATCCTGCTTCAACACCCAGTAAGGATCAAGTACCAACAGACTATTTCATTTGGGGAGCGACGGCTGGCATGATCAGAAACTTTTATCGGTTTTTATTGGCTGCGAATTCTTTATGATGCTGCTATGAGCTTTTTCTCAATTTTTTTAGCACTGGTCATTGAACAGGCACGGCCATTGGGTTCAACACATTTTCTGCACCAATGGTTAAGGCGGTGGGCAGATTGGGTGGCAACTCAAGTGGATGGGGGAACACGCTCTCAAGCTTGGCTTGCTTGGGGCCTGCTCATTGGAGCACCAGCTTGTCTGGCCGTCATCACTCATTGGTGTTTGGCTTTTTTCTTGGGCTGGTTCTTTGCTGTTGCATGGAACGTCACGCTACTTTATGTCACCCTAGGATTTAGACAATTCAGCCATCATTTCACCGGAATTCGCGATGCGCTGAACGATGGCGATGAGCCCTTGGCACGTGAGCTGTTGGCCAATTGGCAACAAATTGAAATTAAGGATCTACCGCGCAATGAAATAGTTAGGCACGTCATTGAACACTCGGTTGTGTCTGCGCATCGACATGTCTTTGGCGTCTTCTTCTGCTACGCCTTGCTTTCCATTATTGGCCTAGGACCCGTAGGCGCGGTGGTCTACAGAATTGCAGAATTTGCAAAACGCTATTGGTCCCAAGCGCCTGCTTTAACAACAACGACCGCGACCGCTTTCACCCACCAAGATACTGGCAATTGGAGCAGCGACTCTTTGAAAAAAGTCGCCAATGAAACTTGGCACTTCATCGATTGGATTCCGGCACGAGCCACTGCGATGGGGTTTGCCATCATGGGAAGTTTTGAAGATGCGATGGACGGCTGGCGCAACCACGCAGAAAAGTTTCCAGATGACAACGATGGCGTCATCTTGGCCGCTACAGCAGGCGCTATCAATGTTCAATTGGGTGGTGCGGCACTGCAGCCCGATTTACCAGGCAGCAGCAGCACGCCCGGACGAACTCCAGAGTTGGCTCACTTTGCCCAAGTTGTGGGTCTCGTTTGGCGAACTGTGGTGATGTGGCTTGTATTGGTCGCGCTGCTTTCCTTGGCCAATCTTTTGGGATAACACCACCTTCATGCTCATTGCCAATTACCATCGCTGTTGGCCAAGCTCCTCAAACAACTGCGCATAAATTCTGTGCCGTCTCGGGCTCACTTCAGTCGAAAGCAATTCGGTAGATTCATCTTTTTGCAAAGCCGACAAAACCCCGCAACCAGGCTCATGCAAATGCGTACAGTTGTAAAACTTACAGTTCTGGACATGCTGTTTCAAATCTGGCATGCAAGACGCCAATTGATTCTGCGGAATATGCTGCAGGCCAAATTCTTGAAAGCCAGGCGAGTCGATGAGGGCTGTTCCCAGTAATCCAGCGTCTGCAATGCCTGGCTTGTTTCCCACCCAATACAAGGAGGTGCTTGTGGTGGTGTGCTTACCCGAATTCAGGGCTTGCGAAATCTCGCCAGTCAAAGCGCGGGCATTGGGCACCAAAGCATTGACCAAGGTGCTTTTGCCTGCGCCAGACGGCCCCAAAATCAAGGTCGTCTTGGCCGCCATTTGAGCCGTGACTTCACTCAGGGATGGATTGGTACCTTTCGGACTTTTCAATTCGAGCGGCAGCACCCCATAACCCATCTGGCGATAAGCAGCCAAGCGATGCCAAGCTTGCTGAAACGGCTCTCCCAAATCACTCTTGTTCAATACAATGAGCGGTTTGATGTGCTCGGCCTCAGCAGCAATCAATGCACGTGACAATTGCGTTTCTGAATACTCTGGTTCGGCCGCCAACAAGATCAACACCTGATCGAGATTGGCTGCAAAAGATTTCGTTCGAACCTCATCGCGCCTGTAAAAAAGATTTTTCCTTGGCAAAACACTTTCAATCGTACCTTCGTCAGCAGCAGCTTGCCACCTGACACGATCGCCTACCACCGACTGACTCTTTTTGCCCCTAGGATGGCAAATGATGCGCGTTCCATCATCCAACTCAACCACACAATGTCTTCCGTGTGTTGCCACCACCAAGCCTGTGTTCATGGCCTCTTGCGAGGAAGCGACCAAAGCCTGCTCTGCCTTGGTCTTGGTATGCGTGCGTTGGTTAAGTTTGCGCATGCTGCATGTGTGCTAATCGCAAACTGGCAGGTGGGTGCGAATAGTAAAACTTCACATACCAAGGATCGGGGGTCAGGGTTGACGCATTGTCTTGATACAACTTCAACAATGCAGAACTCAGATCTGCTACAGGCGTTTGCGACACAGCATAGGCATCTGCCTCGTACTCTTGAACCCTGGAGCGCCAAGAGGAAATAGGTGCCAGCAAAAATGTGAAGACGGGTACCACCAACATGAACAACAAAAGTGCCACGGCCTCATTGCCGCCGGTGAAACTAGGCATCACCCCTAAGCCAGTGTAGAACCAGATTTGCTGCGCGGCAAAACCCAGCAACGCAAGTCCAAGCAAACTGAACAAAAAGCTGGTCACCATCATTTTAAAAATATGCCGATGTTTGAAATGTCCCAACTCATGCGCTAGCACTGCTTCCATTTCGGATGGTGTGAGTTGCTTGAGCAAGGTGTCAAAAAACACCACGCGCTTGCTGGCACCAAAGCCTGTGAAAAATGCATTCGAGTGCGCTGACCTTTTACTGCCATCCATCACAAAAAAGCCCTTGGCTGTAAAACCTGCGCGCTGCATCAGTGCATTCACACGCTCCTTTAGAACTTCATCATCAAGTGGGGTAAATTTGTTAAACAAGGGCATGATGACATTGGGTGCGATGGCCATCAAGAACAATTGCCAAAACGACAAGGCGCACCAAGTCCAAAACCACCAGTACACGCCCCCAGTTTGCATGAGCCACAGCACTAAAGCGATAAGTGGTACACCCAAAACCAAACCTAAAATCAAGCCTTTGGCAGCATCACTCATCCATAGCTTCCAAGTCATTTTGTT